>JAUHZL010000009.1 GCA_030425945.1 Alphaproteobacteria bacterium
GGCCGCCGCCTATTCCCGCACCTACACCGCCGCCGCAAAGGAGATGCGCCATGCGTGAGATGATCCATCCGGCCGGGGGCATGGTGCAGGCGCTGCGCGCCGAAGGACGCCGCGTGGCCATCATCCACTACTGGCTGACGGGGATGCGCGGCGGCGAGAAGGTGCTGGAGTCGCTCCTGCGGATGTTCCCGGAGGCGGACGTCTTCACCCATGTCTACGCGCCTGAGAAGATGAGCCCGATCATCCGGGCGCACCGGGTGACCGAGACCTCGGTCGCGCGGCTGCCCTTCGCGCGGCGGCTCTACCCGTCCTACCTGCCCTTCATGCCGCGCGCGCTGGAGGAGATCGACCTGACCGGCTACGACCTCGTGATCTCGTCCGAGGCCGGGCCCGCCAAGGGCGTGATCGCGCCGCCCGACGCGCCGCACCTGTGCTACTGCCACTCGCCGATGCGCTATCTCTGGGACCAGTACCACGTCTACCGGGCCGAGTCGGGCCTGCTGCGGCGGACGCTGATGCCCTACCTCAGCCACGGGCTGCGGCAGTGGGACGTGACCTCGGCGCAGCGGGTGGACCGGATCGTGGCGAACTCGACCCATGTGGCGGCACGGGTGCGCAAGTACTGGCGGCGGCCCTCGGACGTGGTGCATCCGCCGGTGGCGGTCGAAGCGTTCTCGGCCGTGCCGCCGTCCGAGCGCGGCGGGTTCTACCTCTGGGCCGGGGAACTGGCCCCCTACAAGCGGCCCGACCTGGCGGTCGAGGCGTTCACCCGGATGGGCAAGCGGCTGGTGGTGATCGGCGGGCCGGACAAGGCGATGGAGCGGCTGAAGGCCCGCGCGGGGGACTGCGTGAGCTTCCTCGGCCGGGTCGACGACGCGACCTTCCGCGACCACCTCGCGCGCTGCGAGGCGCTGGTCTTCCCCGGCGAGGAGGATTTCGGGATCGTGCCGGTCGAGGCGATGGCCTCCGGCCGCCCGGTGATCGCCTATGACCGGGGCGGCGCGCGCGACACCGTGGTGGACGGGCGCACGGGCCTGCTGTTCCGGGACCAGAGCGTCGAGGGCCTGATCGACGCCGTCGAGCGGTTCGAGGCGCTGGGCCTCGCCGACCTGCCGGTGGACGTGCTGCAACGCCATGCCCGCCGCTTCAACGAGGCCGCGTTCCAGACCGGGATCGCGCGGGTGCTGCGGGCGATGGGGGCGGGGGCCGAGGCCCCGCAGCCGGTCAGGGCAGCGCCCACAGACGCAGGACACCTCCCTGCGATGGCCCTTCCCGCAGAGTGATGGTGACCGGGCGCGCGTCGGCCTCGGTCTCGCGCGCCGGGTCCTTGCCCGAGTGCAGGTTGCGCGCCAGTCGCGGAAAGCTCGACGCGGCGACGTGCAGGCGCAGCCGGTGCCCGGCGGGGATCTCGGCGGCGATGTCGCGCAGGGGCACGGTGACACGGACCGGCGTGCCGGGCGCCAGAAGGCGCGGGGAATCGTAGCCGTCGCGGTAGCGCAGCCGCAGCGCGCCTTCCTGCACGGTGATCGAGCGGCCGTCGGGGAACACCTCGGTCAGGCGCAAGACGAGGTAGGCGTCGGGCTGGTCGAGGGTCACGGTCAGCTCCGCCTCGATCGGACCGGCCAGCGTCAGGGGCGCCTCCAGCGGCGCGCTGGTGTAGAGGAGCAGGTCCCGCCGCCTCTCGATCGGGCGCTGGTCCAGCGGCCCTGCGCGCAGGTCGGGATCGCCGGTGCAGCAGATCGCCCCGCCGATGCTGGGCACCGGGTCGAGCGGGTCGGCGGTGAACGCGGCCGTGCCGGGGGTCGCATGCGGGTCGGCGGCCAGCGTGCCGGCGTCGAGGTGGAAGGTCACGCGCCGCGCTTCGGCGGGCGGCCAGGACGCGGCCTCCAGCCAGCGGTCCGCCCCCAGCACGTAGGCGAGGACGGGCGGCAGGTCGGGCGCGGGCGCGTCCTTCAGCGCGTGGGCGAGATGGCCCGAGATCAGCGCGTCGATGTCGCGGGCGGCCTCCGGGGCCACGGGGCGGTCGCCCACCGCACCGCTGGCGAAGGCCCCGGTCAGGTCGCAGTGCAGCCCCGGCAGGATGACGACGGTGCCGGGCGCGCCGCTGTCGCGCATCGCCTGCGCGATCCGCAGGCTCTCGCGCGCGCCGTCGTACCAGCCGTCGAGGATGAGGAAAGGCGCGTCGAAGCGGTCGGCGTCGCCGAGGAAGCCCGAGGTCTGCCAGAACGCCGGGTCGTCGAAGCCGTCGAGCAGCGCCTCGTAATCGGTCGGATCGGGGCGTACGGCGGCGACCGCGTCGCGCACCGGCAGGGTGGCGAGGCCCGCGGCATAGTCGATGGCGGCGGGGCGCTGCGCGTCGGGGGTCTTTTCGCCCGCGCCCGCGAACCAGCCGAAGCCGGAGGCCAGCGTGAAGACGCCGCCCTCGAAGAAGCCGAAGAAGCCGTGCGTGCCGCCGAGCGTGCCCGCCGCCCCGCCCGCGCCCACCGGCACGATGGCGCGCAGCATGGGCGAGCGCGTGGCGGCGGCCAGCAGTTGCGTTTCGCCCAGGGCGGAACAGCCGACCATGCCCACCCGGCCCGTGGACCAGTCCTGCGCGGCGATCCAGTCGAGCGTCGCGGCGCTGTCGGCCCGGTCGTCGGGGTAGGGGGCAAAGACCCCCTCAGAGCGGTGCCGCCCACGCATGTCCTGCACCACCATCGCGTAGCCCTGCGGCAGGAGCAGCGACAGCGCGTGCCGCACCTCGCCGAAGCGGGTCTTGCCGTAGGGCAGGCGGATCAGCACCACGGGCAGCGGCAGGTCCGTGCCGCGCGGCAGGTAGATGTCGGTCGCCAGCCGCACGCCGTCCGGCATCGGCAGCAGGACGCTCTGCCGCGAGGCCCCGAGGCGGGCGACGAAGAGCGCGTGTTTCAGGTCCGCGACCGGCCCCTTCAGCCGCGCGCGGACCTGCGGCGACTGGACGAGCACGCCCATCAGGGCGACAAGGACAAGGATCAGTGCGAGAAGCCGCAGCATCGGGTCCTCCGGGGTCGGGGTGCAGGCTGACGCGGAGCGCAGGCGGGGGCAAGGTGGTCGAGGTCGATCTGTGGATCTGGTCGCTCGGGGGGGAGCCCGGCCCGCTGGCCGCGCACCTGTCGCCCGGGGAGGAGGCGCGCGCCGCCCGCTTCGTGCGCCCGGGCGACGGCGATGCCTACCGGATCGGGCGCGGGCGGCTGCGGGCGATCCTTGGCGGGCTGACCGGCACCGCCCCCGGCACGCTGGTCTTCGACACCAACCCGCAGGGCAAGCCGTCGCTGGCGGGCGGACCGTCCTTCAACCTCAGCCATTCCGGCGGGCTGGCGGTGCTGGCGGTCGGTCCTGCCGGGACCGCGCTGGGCGTCGACATCGAGGCCCCGCGCGCGGTCGAGGACGGCGTGGCGCGGCGCTTCTTCTCGCCCGCCGAACAGGCGGCGCTGGCCGACTGGCCCGGCGACTGGCTCGACGGGTTCTTCCGGATCTGGACCCGCAAGGAGGCCATCGTGAAGGGCTGCGGGCCGGGACTGTCGATGCCGCTCGACTGTTTCGACGTGACGCTGGACGACGCGCCCCGGCTGACGCGGCTCGACTATCCCGGCCAGCGCGTGGCGGACTGGCAGATGCGCCACCTCGGCCTCGGACCCGGGCACCTGGGCGCGCTGGCGGTCGCCTGCGGGGCGCGCCCGCTCTCGGTGCGGCTGCGCGAGGGGCCTGCGGGTCTGCCGGTCCACGTCTCAGGCTGAGCCGTCCGCGAAGGCCGCGATGGCCGCTTCCAGCGTCGCCACCCCCTCGCGCCGGGTCCGTTCGATGGTGATCCGGCCGGTGCGCCGCGTGGTCAGGGTGCCGGCGGGCACGATGTCCTCCCAGCCGATCGAGCCCGGGAACGTGCCGCCCGAAGGCGTGATCGGGGTCACGACATGCAGCACCGGGAAGGGCACCGGCGCGGGACGGTAGGCGTCGCGCAGGGCGCTCAGGTGGCGGATGAAGCGTTCCTGGTCGGCTTCGAGGTCGGTGACCTGGTCCGTTGCCGCCCCGGTCAGGCGGGCGGCGAGCGCGACGAGGCCCAGCTTCCGCGCGGCGCGGTAGTAGCCGAGGAAGGCGGTCAGGCTGATCTCGCCCCGCCGCAGCATGCCCAGACGGTTCGCCAGCGCATGCAGCTTCTCGCGGCGGGCCAGCGCGGGGTCGGCGGCGAGGCGGGCGACGAAGCCCGGCTCCCACACGTCCTTCATCACGACGCCGGTGATCGTGGCCCCGTCGGCATGCAGCAGGCGCGCGGTTTCCAGTGCGAGGTTGCCGTGGACGCAGTTGCCATAGAGCAGGTACGGCCCCTCCGGCTGCGCGGCGCGCAGGATGTCGGCGTAGTGGCGCGCGACGTCCTCGAACCGCTCGTCGGTCAGGGTCAGGCCCTTGCCGGCCTCGACGGCCCGGATGCAGGTCACAGGGCGGTCGGCCCCGGGCAGGGCGGTCAGCGCCTGCGCCGTGGCGGCGTTGTTGATCGCGACCAGCGGGTGCCGTGCCCCGTCGCGCTTCAGCCGCATGATGCGCCAGTCGGCGGTCTCGCGCGGGCCCGGGACCGACGCGCGGGCAGCGGCGATGCGGCGGGCGAGCCGTTCGGGCGTCGGGGCCTCGTAGACCGCGGTGATGTCGAGATCGACGCCCAGCCCCGCGCGGATGCGGGTCAACAGGCGCAGCACCAGCACCGAATGGCCGCCGAGGTCGAAGAAGTCGGCCCCCGGCGGCACGGTGTCGAGCGACAGCACCTCGGCCCACCAGCGGGTCAGATCGGCCATCAGGGCGGCGTCGGGTTCCGCCTCGGCGGCGGCGGTGTCGCGCCGCGCGGGCGGGCGCAGCAGGGCACGGTTGATCGCCCCGGTCGCGGTGCGGGGAAAGCCGCCCAGCACGGTGATGCCGGTCAGCGGCGGGGCGAGGCCCGCGCCGCGCGCATGGGCCATCAGGGTGGCGGGCAACTCGTCGAGCGGCATCAGCCCGGTCGCCCCCGGCGTGACAAAGCCGTGCACCCCGTCGGTGTCCCGCACCGTCGCGGCCTCGGCCACCATCGGGTGGGCGGCCAGCGCGTCGGCGATGCGGTGGGTGTCGTCCTGCGCGCGGGCCTGCCGCTGGGCCAGCGCCCCGGGCAGGGGCAGCGCGCCGATGGCCGTGTCGGGGGCGTCGAAGCTGGCGGCGAAGGCGTCGGTGAGCAGGTCGATCAGCGCCTCGATGGTTTCGGGCGCGAACATGTCGGGGACATACTCGGCCATGATCTGCCAGCCGCCGGGGCGGCCCATCACGGCGAAGTCGAGGTCGTAGACCGCGCCGGGTGCATGGCTGGGCGACGAGACCAGTTCGAAGCCGCCGTAGGCCCGGCTCTGCATGAAGACGTGCTGGAGGTTGAAATTGACCGAGATCAGCGGCGTCCGGCCCGGATCGCGCGGCGGGTTCAGCCGCTCGACAAGCTGGTTGAACGGCATCGCCTGGTGCATCAGCGCGCCCTCGACGACCTGTTTCGCATGGCCGAGATGGGCGGCGAGCGGCGTGTCGGCCCCGGTCGGGAAGCGCAGGACGAGGTTGTTGATGAAGACCCCGATCAGCGGGTCGAGCGCGCTGTCGAGGCGTCCGGCGATCTGGGTGCCGAAGAGGACCTCGCCCGCCCCCGTGGCGCGCGCCAGCACCGCCGAGAACACCGCGCAGCCATAGGCGAAGGGCGACAGCCCCGCCGCGCGGGCGGCGCCCGTCAGCTTCGCGTCGAAATCGGCGGGCAGGGCGCGCAGGATCTGCGCGCAGGCGGTCGAGCGGACGGGCGGGCGCGGCTTGTCCGGTTCGACCTCGAAATAGGGCGCGCCCGCCAGCGTCTCGTCCCACCAGAGCGCATCCTCGTCGAGCGCCCCGGAGCCGAGGTAATCGGCCTGCCACAGCGCGTAGTCGCCGTATTGCAGCGGCAGGTCGGGCAGGTCGGGCGCGCGGCCCTCCTCGACGGCCTGGGCGATGGTGCCGATCTCGTGGCCCAGCACGCGGATCGAGGCGCCGTCGAAGCAGGCCTGGTGGACGACATAGACCAGCATCGCCCGCTCGGGGCTGAGGCGGATCAGCGTGGCCCGGATTAGGCCGGGCTGGCCGAGGTCGAACGGCCGGTCGGCGATCTCGTGCGCGATGTCGTCGACGCGGGCAGCCTGCTGCGCCGCGGGCATCGCGCGCAGGTCCACGAGGTCCAGCTTGAAGGGCACTTCGGCGACCACCTGCTGCACCGGGCCGGTCTCGGTCTCGGTGAAGCGGGTGCGCAGGATCTCGTGCCGGGCGATCACGGTGCGGAAGGCGGTCTCGAGCGAGGACGCCTGCACCGGGCCGCGCACCTCCCACCGGACCGCGACGTTCAACGCCACGTTGCCGGGCTTCGTCTTTTCCAGCACCCAGCAGCGGGTCTGCGTGGTGGTCAGCGGGAACTCGGCCAGGACCTCGGGGGCGGGGGTGGGGGAGGTCCGGCTCATTTGCCGCCCCCCGCCGTGCCGGCGCTGCGCCGCGCCCCGCCGAGATAGGCGCTGAGCGAGGGCCGTGCCGGTCCGGCCGGCCCGTCCGCGCCGCGCGCGTCGTGGAAGGCCGCGAGCGCCCGGATCGAGGGGTGCGCGAGCATGTGCTTGGCCTCCAGCCCCAGCCCGGCGTCGAGCATCTTCGCGGCGATGCGGAACACCGCCAGCGAGTCGACCCCGAGGGCAAAGAGCGTGTCGGTCACGCCGATCGCGTCTCGGCCCAGCACCCGGCACCAGATGTCGTGAAGCTGCGTCTCGGTCCCGGTGGCGGGCGCCTCGGCCCGGCTGAGCGGCGTCACCTCGGCCCCCGCACCGGGCGCGGGCAGGGCGTTGCGGTCGAGCTTGCCGTTCGCCGTCTGGGGCAGGCGGCTGAGCGTGACCCAGCCGCGCGGGATCATGTAGTCGGGCAGGCGCGGGGCCAGCGCCGCCGCCAGCCGGTCGGGCGCGGGGGCGTCCTGCCCGGCCTCGGGCACGAGGTAGCCGACCAGCACCTTGTCGCCGCTCTCCCGGGCGCGCAGCGCGACGGCGGCCTGCGCGATGCCCGGCACGGCGCGCAGGGCGGTTTCGATCTCGCCCAGTTCGATGCGGAAGCCGCGCAGCTTGACCTGGCCGTCGATCCGCCCGAGCAGTTCGATCTCGCCGTCGGCGCGGCGGCGGGCGAGGTCGCCGGTGGCATAGAGCCGCCGGGTCACGCCGCCGAGCGTCACGTCACGGAAGGCGCGCGCGGTCAGGTCGGGCCGCTCGTGGTAGCCGAGCGCCAGCCCGTCGCCGCCGATGAAGAGCTCGCCGGTCACGCCCTCGGGCACCGGGCGGTCCTCGGGGTTCAGGACGTGCAGCGTGGTGTTGGCGATGGGCGTGCCGATGGTGATGTCCGCACCGGGGTCGAGGCGCTTCAGGCTCGACCAGATCGTGGTCTCGGTCGGGCCGTACATGTTCCACAGCGTCGCCCCGCCTGCGCGCAGCCGGTCGGCGAGGTCGCGCGGCAGCGGCTCGCCGCCCGCCAGCAGGGTCATGCCCGCGCCGGGGGTGAAGCCCGCCGTCAGCACCATGTCCCACAGCGTGGGCGTGGCCTGCACGTGGGTGATGTCGCCCTTGGCCAGCCGCGCGGCCAGCGGGAAGGCGGCGGCGACGTCCTCGGCCGGGGCGATCACGACGCGGCCCCCGGCGGCGAGGGGCAGCAGCAGTTCCAGCAGCGCGATGTCGAACCCGACCGTGGTGACGGCAAGCAGCGTGTCGGCCGCGGTGAACCCGGGCGCCTCGGCCATCGCGGTCAGGAAGTTCACCAGCGCGCGGTGCGGGACGGTGACGCCCTTGGGCGTGCCGGTCGAACCGGAGGTAAAGAGGATATACGCCGCGCTGTCGGGCGCCAGCGGCACCTGCGGCGCCGGGCCGGGGACCGCGTCGGCGGGGTCGATGTGCAGCGCTTTGCCCGCAAGCGCCGGGTCGTTGCCGAGGACGGCGGCCAGCCCGGCGGTCTGCCGGATCAGCGCCAGCCGCTCGGGCGGCTGTTTCGGGTCGAGCGGCACCAGGACGTGCCCGGCCTGCCAGACCGCGAGGAGCGCCGCCAGCATCTCCGCCCCGCGCGGCAGGGCGACCGCCACGCGCTGGCCCGGTTCGGGCAGGCGGGCGTGGATCAGGGCGGCGAGGGCGTCGGCGCGGGCGGCGAGGTCGGCGTGGGTCAGGGGACCGTCCGGGGCCTCGACCGCCAGGCGCGCGGGGTCGCGGGCCATGCCGCGCCGGACCAGGTCGAGCGCGCTCGCCCCCCGGTCATAGGCGGCGGGTGCGGCCTCGGCCGGGGCGGGGGCGGGGGCGATCAGCGCCTCCAGCGGCTGCGCGGCGTCGCGGGCGATCTCGGTCAGCACCGTCTCGAACAGCGCGCACCAGCCGTCCACGCGGGCGGCCTCGTAGAGGTCGCGGTTGTAGTGCGCGTCGATCCGCAGCCCGTCGGGCTTTTCGCAGAGGTTGAAGAACAGGTCGAAGCCGACGGCGGCCTTGGCGCTGGGCCGGAAGGTGCTGCGCAGCCCCGGCATCGGGGCGAGATCGACGTCCTTCTCGAGGTTGAACTCGATCGAGGTCAGCGGCGTGCGGCTCAGGTCGCGCGGCACGTCGAGCGCGGCGACGATCTGGCCGAAGGTCGTCTGGCCATGGTCGAAGGCGGCCAGCAGCCGGTCGCGGGCCTGCCTGAGGTGGTCGCTGACGGAGGCGGCTTCCCCGAACCCGGCGCGCACGGGCAGGAAGTTCACCAGGTGCCCGACGAGGTTCGGATCGGCGAGGTCGGCCTGCCCGGCGGTCGGCACGCCCAGCACCACGTCGCGCGCGCCGGTCAGCCGGGCGACGGTGATCTGCATGGCGGCGAAAAGCGTGGCGAAGAGGGTGCAGCCCACCTTGGCCCCGGCGGCCTTGACCGCCTTCAGGGTGGCGGCGTCGATCTCGTGGAAGCGGGTCGCCCCGGCATGGCTGCGCACCGGGCCGCGCGGCCGGTCGGCGGGCAGATCGACCGGTGCGGGCAGGTCGGTGTAGACACCGCGCCAGTGCGCCAGCGTCGCGGCGGCGGGCGGCGTGGCGGTGCGCGCATGATCGGCGAAGGACGGGGCCGGGGGCAGGTCGGCGGGGGTGCCCGTCGTCTCGGCGGCATAGAGCGCCGCCAGATCGTCGAGCAGCACGCCGAAGGACCAGCCGTCGGCCACGATGTGATGCGCGGTCAGGCGCAGGACATGGGCGTCCGGTCCCAGCCGCAGCAGGGCGGCGCGCACCGGGGCCTCGGCGGTCAGGTCGAAGGGCGCCGCGCCGTCCTCGGCCACATGGGCGTCGAGCGCGGCCTGCGGGTCGGCCTCGGCCGACAGGTCGAGCACCGGCAGCGGCAGCGGCGCGGGCCCGGTCACGCGGAAACTGTGACCGTCGGGCGCGAAGCGCAGGCGCAGCGCGTCGTGGCGTGCCACCAGCCCGTCGAGCGCCCGCCCGAGGGCGGCCACATCGAGCGCGCCCTCCAGCGACAGGAGCCCGCATTCGTTGAAGGCGGCGGCGGCCTCGTCGCCCATCTGGTGCGCCAGCCAGATCTCCTGCTGGCCCGGGGTCAGCGGGATGTCGGCGGGCGGCGGGGCCAGCGGCAGGGCCTTCGCCTTGTCCTGCAGGTCGCCGAGGATGTCGACCGACAGGAGCGCGTCGAGCGCGCTGGTGAAGGCGCGTTCGACCTGCGCGATGTCGGCCTCCGAATGGGCGGTGGTCAGGAAGCCGCAGAAGCCGTCCATGACATGCACGCCCTCCATCCGCATCAGCGGGAAGAGCAGCGTCGCGCGCGGGTCCTTCTCGGTCACGTTGATGACGAACCAGCTCGAATAGTGCTCGATCAGGTTCGGCAGGCCGCGCGCCTCCATCGCCTGTCCCATGCGGGTGGCCAGCGCGGCGGTCCGCTCGATCACCGCGTCGTAGAGCCGGGCGCCGTCGCCCTCGATATGGTCGAGCGTGGCGTCCACCGCGGCCAGCACCAGCGGGTGGCGCACGAAGGTGCCTGCGAAGAAGGTCGGGATCGCCTCCGGGCGGCTGTCGTCGCCGTAGGACCACGCCCCCCCGTCGAGCGCATCCATCCACGCCGCGTCGCCCGCCAGCACGCCGATCGGCATGCCGCCGCCGACCACCTTGCCATAGGTCGCCATGTCGGCCTGCAGGCCCCAGACACCCTGCATGCCCCGGACGTGGGTGCGGAAGCCGGTCACTACCTCGTCGATGATCAGCGCCGCGCCGCCCTGCCGGGTGATCTCGCGCAGGCGGCGGACAAAGCCCTCGGGGCGCAGTTCGGGGTGACGCGACTGCACCGGCTCGACGATCACGCCGGCAATCGCGTCGATATTGGCCGCGATCCAGTCGAGCGAGGCCGCATCGCCGTATTTCAGCACCGCCATGTTGGTCAGGCCCGAGCGCGGGATGCCCGGGGCGATGGGCAGCGCGTTCGGGTCGCCGCCGGGGCGGGTCTTGCCGCGCACCAGCACCTCGTCGAACTGGCCGTGGTAGTCGTGGTCGAAGACGACGATCTTCTCGCGGCCCGTGACCGTGCGGGCGAGGCGCATGGCGGCCATCACCGCCTCGGAGCCGGTGTTGCAGAAGGTGACGCGCTCGTGGCCCACGACGCGGGCGAATTTCTCGGCCACCGGCCCGGCGAGGTCGGCCTGCGGGCCGATGGGGAAGCCCTTTTCCATCTGGCGGGCGACGGCCTCGACCACGAAATCGGGCGAATGGCCGAAGCCGGTCTGGCCGAAGCCGTTGACCAGGTCGACGAAGCGGTTGCCGTCGAGATCGGTGATATGCGCGCCCTTCGAGGTATCGGCGACGATCGGGAATACCAGTTCCTTCCACTCGGCGCGGAAGCCTGCGGCGGTGCGCGGATCGGCGAGGCGGGCGCGGTGCTGCGCGGTATAGGCCTTGGAGCGCGCATGCTTCTCGGCATAGCGGCGGGCGAGGTCGCGGGCGAAGGCGGTCTGCTCGGGCGTCATCGTCCCGCCGGTGACCGAAGGACCGCGCCCGGTCTTGAACCCCTTCGGCAGGGCGTCCTCGTCCGCGGCGGTGGCGACCGGCGGCTGGGCGGGCTGGGCGGCAGGCTGTGGGGCGGCGACCGGCCTGGGCGCGGGCTGGGCCATGGCGGGCGGCGGCGCGGCGGCGACCTGGGCAGGCGCGGTGCCGAGGGCGCGCAACTGCGCATCGAACACCGCCTGCATGGTCTGCATCTGCGCCTGCAGCACACCGGCGAGCTCGCCCGCGGGGGCGCTCGGTGCGGCGATGGCAACGGGGGCCGTGGCGGCGGGGGCCGGGGCGGGGACGGCGGCAGGCACTGCGGCAGGCGGGGCCGCGACCGGCGCGGGATCGGCGGGCAGGCTGGCGTCGAGATGCGCCGCCGCCGCCCCGGCGCTGGGGAAGTCGGCCATCAGGCGGCGGAAGCTCAGGTCGATCCCCCAGGTCTTCTTCAGCGCCTGGCTGACCTGCCCGAGGAAGAGCGAGTCGAAGCCGAGGTCGAGGAACGGCACTTCCGCGTCCTCAGGCGCGAGGGTCTCGCCCGACATCTCGGACAGGAGGGCCAGCAGCTCGGACGTCAGGCGGGGCAGGCGATCGGCAGGGGCAGCGGTCATGGCGGCAGGCTCCGGAACGGGGGCGGGCACGGGCAGGGGAACAGGCAGGACGGGCGCGGCGGCGGTGGCGGCGGGCGGATCGACCCAGTGCCGCTTGCGCTGGAAGCGGGTGCCGGGCAGCGAGACCGGGCGGCCCGGCGCAGCGGCCCAGAGCGACAGGTCGAGCGGCACCCCGGCGGCCCAGAGGCTTGCGGCCGTGGCCGCCATCATCTTCTCGTCGGGAACCGATCTGGCATGATCCGGCAGCGACTTGAAAACTCCACGATGGCGGCCACGGTCCAGCGCCTGCGCGGCAAAGGCCGAGAGGGGGCCGGAAGCCCCGATCTCGAGATGCACGGCAGACGTGTCGGGCGAGGCGGCCCGGAGGGCGGCCTCGAACAGAACGGGTTTGCGCGCCTGCGCCGCCCAGTAGTCCGGGTCGGTCGCGGTGGCGGCGTCCATCTCGCGCCCGGTGACGGTCGAGATGAGCGGAACGGCAGGCGCGGCGAGGGTCATGCCCCCGACGAGGTCGCGGAGCGGCGCGATCACCGGCTCCATCATCGCCGAGTGGAAGGCATGCGAGGTGTGCAGGCGGGTGTGGGCGATGCCGTCGGCCTGCAAGGCGACCGCGAAGGCGTCGAGCGCGGCGTCCGGCCCGGCGACCACCTGAAGCTGCGGCGCGTTCTGCGCGGCGAGGTCCAGCCCGGCGGGCAGCCGCGCCAGCAGCGCTTCGAGCGGCAGGCGCACCGACAGCATCCCGCCCGGCGGCTGGTCCATCATCAGCCGTCCGCGCGCCGCGATCAGGCGCAGCGCATCCTCGAAGGACATCACGCCCGCCAGCGTGGCGGCGGTGATCTCGCCGACCGAATGGCCGATCATCAGGTCGGGCGTCACGCCGCGGGCGGCCCAGACCTGCGCGCAGGCGTATTGCGTCAGCATCAGCGCGGGCTGGGTCAGCCAGGTCTCGCGCAGGGCGGCGGCAGCCTCGTCCGGGGCCAGCGCCGAGCCGTCGAGCAGCGGGCGCAAGTCGCGGCCGAGCAGCGGGCGCAGGATCTCGGAGCCCGCGTCGATCCAGCGGCGGTAGGCGGGCTCGGCGGCATAGAGCCCAGATCCCATGCCCGGGTACTGTGCGCCCTGTCCGGGGAAGAGGAACACGAGGCGCGGCGCGTCTTTCGCCGCTACGGGCCGGGCGGCGCGCAGGGCCTCGGCAGCCTCCGCAGGCGTGGCGGCGGCGACGGCGAGGCGGTGCGACAGCACGCGACGGCCCCGGCGCAGGGTCGCGGCGACATCGGCCATCGCGGGGGCGTCGGGCTGCGCCAGCCGGTCCGCCAGCGCGTCGCGCAGCGCGGTCAGCGCCTCCGGGCTGTGGGCGGAGAGCGGCAGCAGGTGCAGACCGGCGTCCTCGGAAGGCTGCGGTTGTGGCGCGCCCTCGATCACCACATGGGCATTGGTGCCGCCGACCCCGAGGCTCGACACCCCCGCCCGGCGCGGCCCGTTGCCCGGCCAGGGCTGCACGGCGTCGGGCACGAAGAAGGGCGTGCCCTCCAGCGTGATGCGCGGGTTCAGCCGCTTGAAATGGGCGACCGGGGGGATCATCCCGTCGCGCACCGCGAGCGCTGCCTTGATGAAGCCGACGACCCCGGCGGCGGCATCGAGATGCCCGATGTTGCCCTTGACCGATCCCAGCGCGCAGCGCCCGTCCGCGCCATAGGCGGCGGCGAGGCCCGCGACCTCGATCGGGTCGCCCAGCGGCGTGGCGGTGCCGTGGCACTCGACGAGGCCCACGGTTTCGGGCGGCACGCCTGCATCGGCCAGCGCGGCGCGGATCGCGTCTGCCTGCCCGCCGACCGAGGGCGCGGTGAAGCTCATCTTGGCGGCGCCATCGTTGTTGATCCCGACGCCCCGGATCACCGCGTGGATGCGGTCGCCGTCGCGCTCGGCATCCTCCAGCCGCTTCAGCACCACGACGCCCGCGCCGTGCGAGAAGACGGTGCCGCCCGCCTCGGCATCGAAGGGGCGGCAGAGCCCGTCGGGCGAGACCATGCCGCCCTCCTGGTGCAGGTAGCCGCGCTTTTCGGGGAAGGTGACCGAGACCCCGCCCGCCAGCACCGCGTCGGCCTGTCCCGCGCGCAGCATGGTCACCGCCTGCACGATGGCGACGAGGCCGGTCGAACAGGCGGTCGAGACCGCCAGCGCCGGGCCGCGCAGGCCCAGCTTCCACGCGACGCGGGTCACCAGTCCGTCGCTGTCGTTGCCGCTGAGGGTGACGTAGTCCTCGACCTGGTAGCCGCTGGTGAAGGCTTCCAGCGCGGCGCGGTCGTGCATCAGGTTCTGCAGCAGGTAGGTCGACATCGACGCGCCCGCGACGACGCCCACCCGCGCATCGGTCCGGTCCGGATCGATGGCGGCGTCTTCCAGCGCGAGCAGGCAGAGGTCGAGGAAGACGCGCGCCTGCGGATCGGTCTTCGCGGCCTCGGCGGGCAGCATCTTCCAGTAGCCCGCGTCGAAGCCCGCCACGTCGTCGAGCAGCCCGCGCGCCGCCACGTAGCCCGGCGCATTGCGGTCGAGCCGGTCCTCGATCTGCGCCGGGTCCAGCCGGGTGATCGCCGAGCGGCCCGAGCGGGTCAGTTCCGCGAAGGCGTCGAGGGTGTCGGCCCCCGGCACCCGCACGGCCATGCCGGTGACGGCGATTGCACCCGAGCCGGTCCTGGGCGCGGCGACGGGGACGGCGACCGGCGCGGTGTCGAGGCGGCGGGCGAGGTCGGCGACGCGGGGCGCCTCGAACAGCAGGGTCAGGTCGAACCGGCGGCCGAGCCGCGCCTCCAGCCGGGCATGCGCCTCGATCAGGTGCAGCGAGGCGCCGCCCGCCTCGAAGAAGGTCGCGCCTTCGGGGAAGGCGGGCAGGCCCAGCACCTCGGCGAAGACCGCGGCGATGGTGGCCGGCAGGTCGCGGGTCGCGGGCGGCGGCACCGGCGCGGCGGCGGTCGCGGCGAACAGCGCCTTGCGGTCGACCTTGCCCGCGGCGGTCAGCGGAAAGGCGTCGAGCACCCGCAGGTGGCGCGGCAGCATCCCGCGCGGCGTGGTCGCAGCCAGCCCGTCCAGCAGCGCGCCCGGATCGAGGGTCGCCCCGGCGGCGGGGATCACGGCCCCCTCCATCGCGCGGGCGCTGCCCTGTCCGACGACCGCCACGGCGGCATCGGCCACGCCCGGGGCGGCGCGCAGCAGCGCCTCGACCGCGTCCAGTTCGATGCGGTAGCCGTTCAGCTTCACCTGCCGGTCGGCGCGGCCGAGGAACTCGTGCGCGCCATCGGGACGGCGGCGGGCGAGGTCGCCGGTCAGGTAGATCGTGCCGGTCCGGCCGGGGCGCGGATCGGGGATGAAGCGGGCGGCGGTCTCGTCCGGGCGGTTCAGGTAGCCGAGCGCGACGCCGGTGCCCGCGATGGCCAGTTGCCCGGTCTCGCCCTCCGGCAGGACGGTCAGGTCGTCGCCGAGGATCAGCGCCTCCTCGGTCGCCAGCGCGCGGCCGACCGGGATCGCGCCGTCCAGATCGGCGGGGGTGACGCGGTGCGCCAGCGAGTGGGTGCAGGTCTCGGTCGGGCCGAAGTCGTTGACCAGCACGAGGTCGGGGTAGCGGCCCAGCAGCTTGCGGGCGTGCGGCACGCTCATCACGTCGCCGCCCGCCACCGACAGGCGCAGGCCCGAGAGGACCTCGGGCCGGTGGTCGATCATCAGGTGGTGCAGGCCCGCGTACCAGTTCGCGACGGTCACGCCCGCGCCGGTCAGCGTGTCCGCGATGGTGTCGAGCGCCGCCTCGGAGCAGAGCGCCAGGGATCCGCCCGTCAGGAGCGGCGCGAAGGTCTCCCATGTCGCGGAATCGGCCGAAAGGGGCGCGAGGCCCAGCATCACGTCGTCGGGGCCGAGCCGCAGCAGCGGGTCCGCCAGCGCGGTGGCATGGATCGCGCGGTGCGGCAGCAGCACGCCCTTCGGCCGCCCCGTGGTGCCGGAGGTATAGAGCAGGAACGCGGGCGCCTCCGGGTCGAGGCGGGGCGAGGGGCGGCGGCGGCCGGGGGCCTCGGCCAGCCCGGCGTCGATCAGGATCGCATCGCCGGGATCGGGCAGCCGCTCGGCGTCGGCGCGGCGCAGCACACACGCCACCGGCGCGGCATCGGCGCGGATGGCGTCGATCTGTTCGGGCGCGAAGGACGGGTCGAGCGGCACCACGATCCCGCCCGCCCGCAGGATGCCCAGCATCGCGGCGACGGTCTCGGGCGCGCGCGCGGCGGCCAGCGCCACCGGGTCGCCGGGCCGCACGCCCCGGTCGAGCAGGGCGCGCGTCACGGTTTCCGCCTGCGCCTTCAGCGTCGCGTAGCTGACGCGGGTCGCCCCGGCGAGGATCGCCGTGCGCCCGGCATGCCGCGCGGCACTCCGGTCGAAGGCGGCCGGCAGGCTGTCGGGACGATAGGTCATGCTCGCGCCCCCCGGTCCGGGATCGCGTCAGACCCGACCGACAGCGTCAGGCAGTCACGTGCACTCAATTCCAGCCACCCCAAAGGACTGGCCCCCACGAGGGAAGAAACTTCCAGAATGATACTGCCGGTCAAGCGAGCTCCGCGCCGGGCTGTGGACAACGCCCCTGTCGTTGCGGGAAACCGATTGAAACGGCTGAGAAAAAGTGACTGTTCGCCTTGCGGAAACAGCCTTGTGCCGGGGGCGGATTGGCGCGCGCGTGTCATCAATCCCGCGCCTCCCCGCTGACTGTTTCCGGGTTTGCGTCGTCCAATAGCGCGAAGCCGCAACTGCGGCTCGGCCCCAGCCCGGGATGGGTCGGGATCACGTGCGCGAGTTCGGGAATCTCCCAGGCCGCCACCTGCCGGTAGCCGAGCGCATCCAGTTCGCGCCGGAAGGCCGCCGCGTTGCGCATCCGGTAGGGCACGCGGGCGGGACCGATCCGCTCGAGCGTCACCACCTCGGGCCCGTCGCGCAGGGCGACCTTGTTCAGCAGGATCGCGCGCGGGCGGGCGGGCAGCGCGGCGACGAGCTCGGCGAAGGGCCGGTCGAGGTATTGCAGCAGCCCGGAGGCCAGCAGGATGTCGGGCGCGGGGGCGTCCGCAGGATCGGTCACGAAACCCAGCCCGGCGGGCAGGCGGCCGTCCGCGACCATCCGCGTGCCGGCCGCGCAGATCGCGGGCAGGTCGAGCACGGTCCAGCCGGTCTGCGACAGGTCGAGCACCGCCTCGAAGGCAACGCGCTTGGTGCCGAGATGGCCGCCCGCGTCGAGCACCTGCGCGCCGGGCGTCAGCCAGCGCGACAGGAAGTGGATCACCGGCCAGTCCGCCAGCGCGATCCGGGTCATCTCGGCCCGGCTGATCTCGACCGCGCCGGGGTCGTCGTAGCCCGCGCGCTGGTGCGGCGGCAGCGCGGCCAGCGCCGTCTCGCGGTCGGGATAGGCCCCGGCGAAGCAGTTCGGGCGCGGGCTCGCCTCGCGCAGCCGGGCGGCGGCGGCCTGCAACGGCCGCGCGGCGCGGCGCAGCCCGCGCTTCAGGTCCCCGGCGGCGCTCATGCCTTGCCGCCCCGGCGCAGGCGGCGCGCCAGCGACGGATCGCGCCACGCCAGCACCGCGACATAGACCGCCGCCGCGATCAGGCCGAAGCCCACCGCCCGCAGCAAGTCGGGCACCCCCGCCAGGTGCGGGGTCCGGTCGAGCGCCAGCAGGGTGCCGACCCCCAGCGCCAGCGGCAGCATCAGGCCGGACGACGCCGCCAGCACCCCGCGCCAGTCGATCTGCGCGTGGCGCGCAAAGAGCCACGCGGTCGCGCCGACGAAGAAGGCCGAGACCAGCGTCTGGCTCCACGCCACGGCATAGAGCCCGATGTTCGCCCCGATCAGCGTGACGACCGCCGAGATCGCGAAGAAGATGCCGGTGAACAGCGGCAGGCGGCGCGTCTCGCCGACGATCGACATGACCGGCTCGGTCGCCACGCCGGGCAGGAAGAACACCCGCGACAGCGCGAGGATGGCCACCAGCGGCGTTGCGGCGGCCCACTCCTCGGACAGCAGGCCGGTGATGACCTCCTCGCTCATCACGATCAGCCACAGGAAGACCGGCAGCGCCACGGCGGCCAGCATCTTGTAGAAGACGTTGGCCTGCGCCTGGAACCCGCTCAGGTCGGGGGTGCCGTCGGCGCGGGCCGGGGCGGCATCGCGGGCCTGCCGGAACAGGCTCCACGCGAGGATCTGCGCGGGGACGGTGATGACCTCGGACAGCGCGCTGACCAGCCGGTCGGCGGCGCGGTAGTAGCCGACCGCCGTCGGGCCGAGGAACCCGCCGATGATGAAGGTGGCGAGGTAGAGCCGCAGGTTGATGATCATGCGGCTGACGAAGATCTGGGCCGAGAAGGTCCAGAGCTCGCGCAGCATCGTGCCCTTCAGTCCCAGCCGGGGCGCGAGGCGGGTGACGCCGAAGCTGATCGACAGGTGCACCGACTGGTAGGCGAGCCGCCCGAAGGCCAGCGCGAAGACGCCCCAGCCCCAGAGCAGCGCCGCGACGGCGACGACGAGGCCCGCGACCTCGCCGGTGATCTCGGCCGCGGCCGAGCCGCGCAGGCGGCCCTGCCAGATCATCACGCCCTTCTGCGCCGCCGAGGCGGTGGCAACGCAGACCCAGAGCGCGAAGAGCAGCACCAGCGGCGCGATCCAGTCCTCCAGACCCGCCAGCGGCAGCGCCAGCCCCGCGCCCGCGCCGATCAGCCCGAAGGCGAGGCCCGAGAGCAGGGCGAGGCCGAGCACCTGTTGCGGCACCGTGGCATCGCCGGACCAGGACATGATGTAGGGGGCCCAGCCCACCTCGGAGGCGCGCAGCAGCAGGATGGCGCAGGCCGAGACGAGGGCGAAGACGCCGAACTCGGCCGGGCCGAGGACGCGGGCCGCGACGATGAAGATGACGAACTGCGCCGCCTGGCTGACGACACGCTCGACCATGGTCCACGCCCCGGCGGCGAGCACCTTGCGGGTCCGGTCCCCGGCACTGATCGCCGCATCCGTCATGGCGGTCCTGTCCTCACACTCTCACGGCGGTTCAGGAACACCCCCAACCGGGCGGCCTTGAGACCGGAAAGGGGCACGATTCGGGCGGTGGTTTCCGGATCGGAGACACAGCGTTCCGCGCGCCCGCCGGACCCTGCCCCGAAACGGTCTGCCCGTTCCCGATCCGGACACGGTGCGTTTCCCGGGTCGGGGCAGATGCCGCGTTAAGGTCGTGGCAAAAAGATGGCGGCATGATTCGACAGTGACGCGTGACAGGGCAGGCTGCCTCGCCGGCGGTCTGGAAACGTATGACCTTTATTCCCGGACGCTCCTGGCCACAGGTTTCGCCGTCCCCCGACGCCGTTGTCGGGGAGCAGATCCTGCCGCTGCCGCTTCGGCCGAATCCGGCCAAGGTGGTGTTCGACCGTCTGGCGGCGGCGTTTCTCCTTGTCCTTTTCGCACCGCTGATCGGCGTCATCGCGGCGTTGCTGTGGCTGGTCGATGGCGGTCCGGTCCTGTTCGCGCACCGGCGCGTGGGGCTGGGGGGGCGGCGCTTCGACTGCCTGAAGTTCCGCACCATGTCCCGCGATGCCGAGGCGCAGTTGCAGGCCGTGCTCGACCGCGACCCGGAGGCGCGCGCGCAATGGGCCGCGACGCACAAGCTCGACCCAGATCCGCGCGTGCACCGGCTGGGCCTTCTGCTGCGCAAGACCTCGCTCGACGAACTGCCCCAGCTGTGGAACGTGCTGACCGGGGACATGTCGCTGGTCGGCCCGCGCCCGGTGACCGCGGCGGAGGCCGCGCATTACGGTCGGGCCTTCGGGGCCTACATGGCGGTGCGTCCGGGCATCACAGGCCTGTGGCAGGTCAGCGGACGTTCGGACACCAGCTATGCCGAGCGCGTCGCCCTCGACGTGGCCTATGTCGAGCGGCATGACCTGCTGATGGATCTCGGGATCCTTCTCCGGACCGCCTGGGTGGTGATCGCGGGCAAGGGCGCGCGATGAACGCCCGCGTCCTGGTTGCGGGGCCGCAACCGCCCGCCGGTGCCGGAGCGTTCCTCGCCCGGCCGCCCGAGCCGTCGCGCAGCGCCCGCGCCCTCGTCGCGGCCGGTCCCCGCAGCGGGCGGATGCTGGTCGGCATCGCCTCCACCGGGCGGCCGCAGATCCTCGCCCGCACCGTCGCGGACCTGGTCCGCCAGACCCGGCGGCCGGACGCGATCCTGCTCAGCCTGACCGGGCCCGGGGACCTCGGCGACCTACCCGACGCCCCGGCCGGGATCGAGATCGTCACCGGTCCGAAGGGCCTGCCGCGCCAGCGCAACGCGCTGCTCGACCGGCTGCGCCCCGGCGACGTGCTGCTGTTTCTCGACGACGATTTCCTGCTCGCCCCCGACTTCCTCGCGCGGCTCGAAGCCCGGTTCCGCGCCGACCCGGAGGCCGCGATGGTGACGGGCCGGGTGCTGGCCGACGGCATCCTCGGGCCGGGCCTCGACCATGCCGAGGGGCAGCGCCGCCTCGCCGCCGGTCTGGTCCATCCGGCAGACACCACGGTGGAGGAGGTCTACAACGGCTATGGCTGCAACATGGCCGTGCGCGCCGATCCGGTCCTTGCGCACGGCTTGCGCTTCGACGAGGCGCTGCCGGCCTATGCCTGGTTCGAGGACGTGGACTTCTCGCGCGGGCTGGCCCGGCATGGGCGCATCCTGCGCGATCACGCCCTGCGCGGCGTGCATCTCGGGACCAAGACCGGCCGCAGCCGGGGGCGGCCGCTGGGCTATGCGCAGGTCGTCAACCTCGTCTATCTTGTCCGCAAGGGCACCCTCTCGCGCCGCAAGGCCCTGCGCATGATCGGGCAGAACCTCGCCGCCAACCTCGTCCGCAGCCTGCGCCCGCAGCCTGCGCCCGCAGCCTTGGGCGGATCATCGCGGGCGGCTGGTCGGCAACCTGATCGCGTTCGGGCACCTGCTGCGCGGGACGGCCCATCCGGGGCGTATGCTGGGTCTCTGACCATGCGGACAGTCATCCTGAACGACGTCAGCCTCGCCCGTGGCGGGGCCACCGGCCTTGCCCTGCGGCAGGCGAAGCTCTTCGCGCGCGCCGGGCGCGAGGTGGTCTTCGTCACCGGGGACGCAGGCGACGCGCCCGAGCTGCGCGCGGCCGGGGTGCGGATCGTCGCGCTGGGGCAGGTGCCCCTGCTGGACCTGCCCAAGGCAGAGGCGCTGCGCCGGGGTCTCGTGAACCCGGTGGCGCGCGACCGGGTCGCCCGGCTGATCGCCGAGGAAGACCGCCCCGGCACCACCTACCACCTGCACGGCTGGGCGCGCATCCTGTCACCGGCGGTGCTGAGCGCGCTCGGCCCGGTGGCGCGGCGGACCGTGTTGCATGCCCATGACCTGTTCCTCGCCTGTCCGAACGGGGTGTTCTTCGAGTTCCCGACCGGCGTGGTCTGCACCCGCCGCCCGCTGTCGCTGTCCTGCCTAGCCACCAACTGCGACAAGCGCAGCCGGGTGCAGAAGGACTGGCGCAGCCTGCGGCAGGTTCTGGTCCGCCACCGGCTGCGCGCGCATCCCTGGGGCGCGGTCGCGCTGATCCACCCCGCGATGCGGGACGAGTTCCGCCGTTCCGGCCTCGGGTCCCTCGCGCTGGAGGTCCACCGCAACCCGGCCCGCGCCTGGACCGAGGCGCGCATCCCGGCGGAGGCGAACGCGCGGGTGTTCTACGCCGGGCGTCTCGTGCCCGGAAAAGGGGTGGGCATGCTGTGCGAGGCCGCCCGCGCCGCCGGGCTGGAACTGGACA
>JAUHZL010000283.1 GCA_030425945.1 Alphaproteobacteria bacterium
CCGGGTGATCGAGGTCGAGAACCTGCAAAAGGCCTACGGCGACCGCCTGCTGATCGAGAACCTGACCTTCTCGCTGCCGCCGGGCGGCATCGTCGGCGTGATCGGCCCGAACGGCGCCGGTAAATCCACGCTCTTCCGGATGCTGACCGGGCAGGAGCAGCCCGACAGCGGCACGGTCGGGTACGGCGACACCGTCAAGCTCAGCTACGTGGACCAGTCCCGCGACGCGCTCGACGCCGACAAGACGGTCTGGGAAGAGATCTCCGGCGGTGCCGAGATCATCGAACTGGGCGACGCGCAGATGAACAGCCGCGCCTATTGCGGCGCGTTCAACTTCAAGGGCGGCGACCAGCAGAAGAAGGTCGGCCTGCTCTCGGGCGGCGAACGCAACCGCGTCCACATGGCCAAGCTGCTGAAATCCGGCGGCAACGTGCTGCTGCTCGACGAACCGACCAACGACCTCGACGTGGAAACGCTGCGCGCGCTCGAAGACGCGCTCGAGGATTTCGCGGGCTGCGCCGTGATCATCTCGCACGACCGCTTCTTCCTCGACCGCCTCTGCACCCACATCCTCGCCTTCGAGGGCGAGGCTCATGTCGAATGGTTCGAGGGCAACTTCGAGGCCTACGAGGAAGACAAGGCCCGCCGCCTCGGCCCCGACGCGCTGGAGCCGACCCGGGTCAAGTACAAGAAGTTCACGAGGTGACAGTCGCCTGAGGCGACTGTCATGGTGCGCGAAAGCGGGCTTGCAGCGCAAACCCGCGTGCGGCACCCGGTGGAGGTCTGTCCCCCCCCGGCCGGGTGCGTGCGCACGCGCGCCCCTGACGACCCCTCGTCGTTAACGAACCCTCAACACCCGCCCGTCATCCTTGAATGTACACACAAATATATGTACGTTTGCGATGACGTTCGATTGGGATGCCGGCAACACCGCGAAGTGCCTGAAACACGGCCTGACCCATGCCGAGATCGAGTACGCCCTGCGGAACGGGGCACGGGTCGCGCCGGATGTCGCGCACTCGGATACCGAAACGCGGTTCATCGCCGTGTCCCGCACGTCCGAAGGCCGCCCGGTCTTCATCGCCTTCTGCTGGCGCGGCGACCGTATTCGCCCGATCAGCGCCCGATACATGCATGCCCGCGAGGTGGCCCGCTATGAAACCCGCTAAGGTTCCCGCGATGACGACGGATGCCGAGGCCGAGGCGTTCCTCGATCAGGACCTCTCCGATCTCGATTTCACCCAGTTCAAGCCCGTCGACTGGGAGCGCGGCCTCAAGACCGCCCGGATCAACATGCGCGTGCCGCAGCCCCTGCTGGAGGCGCTCAAGTCGAAGGCGGCGGCACTGGGCATCCCCTACCAGCGGCTGATCCGCGACATCCTGGAACGGGGTCTTCGCTGACGGCCTCCGGTCCGCCCCTTGCCCCCCGCCGCTCCGCACCCCACATGATTGCCAACGTCAATCACCTGCTCCCGGAGCCGCCCCGATGCCCGCCTCGCACCACCTGACCTGCCTCGCCTGTGCCGCCACCAACCGGGTGCCTGCCGACCGTCTCGGCGACGGGCCGAAATGTGCCGCCTGCGGGGCCGCGCTGTTCGACCCGGTGCCGCGCGATGTCGATCCCGACACCCTGCGCAAGGCCGAGCGGACCGATACCCTGCCGCTGGTCGTCGATTTCTGGGCGCCGTGGTGCGGCCCCTGCCGGGTGATGGGTCCCGAGTTCGCCAAGGCGGCGCAGAGCCTCCACCCGCACGCCCGCTTCGCCAAGATCGACACCCAGACCCACGGCGCGGTCTCGCAGCGCTACGGCATCCGGGGCATCCCGCTGCTGATCCGTTTCCGAAACGGGCAAGAGGAAGCCCGCCTGACCGGCGCGCGCCCGGCTGCCGAAATCGCCCGTTTCGCGTCCGAGCCCGCGCGCACGCAGGCCTGACCCCTCAGGCGGCAGGGCGCTCCGGCGCGGGCGGCGGGTCGTCGGGGGCGCGCTCCCACCAGCCCTCGATCCCCGCTTTCGCCGCCATCGCGCGCATCTTCTCCTCGACGCCCAGTTCCCGGAACCGCTCCCAGATCGCCTTCTCGGTCTCGATGAACCCCGCCGCCTTCATCGCCAGCCAGCTGCGCAGCAGCGCGTTGATCCGGGCCTGGTAGCCGAGGCCCATCGCCCGGAACGCCCGCGCCACCGAGCGGTCGAGGTAGAGCGTGACCTTCTCCTTCTTCTCGAAGGTCTCGTGGTCAAAGCACAGCCGGTGCCAGGCATCCGGCACCTGCGTCCGGATGTAGGTGTCGAGGTGCTCCTGCCGGTCCAGCCACCACACGACGCGCTGCAACTCGTCGAGCGCGTCGCGCTGGGTCTTCGTCGGCCGCTTCGGCCGGTCCGGTGCCTTTGGC
Organism: Alphaproteobacteria bacterium; assembly: GCA_030425945.1. Lineage (GTDB taxonomy): Bacteria > Pseudomonadota > Alphaproteobacteria > Rhodobacterales > Rhodobacteraceae > Dinoroseobacter. Next base: position 2,389 of record JAUHZL010000283.1, read on the forward strand.
TGCTCCGCTGCCTTCGCTTTGGTCGTGTCGGTCATCCTGCCCGCTCCCTCGCCGTGATCCCGCGCCGGACAGCCTCGCCCGGCGGGGTTAACAAGGTCTGAGGGCACCGTACGCCCGCACCGACGTGATACCGACGTCGAACCGACGCGGAACCGACCCCGCACCGACGGGTCCGACGCGCCGTCCGTCTTGACCGTCGCAGTCCCCCGTGCCCATGTCGGGACCAGTCAGGGAGGCCGCGATGTATCAGCCCGTCATCTCCGGAACCGGGGTTTTCACCCCGTCCCAGGTCATCACCAACGACGAGCTGGTGGCCGCCTTCAACGCCTATGCCGAGCGCTGGAACGCCGAGAACGCCGACGCCATCGCCCGCGGCGAGCTCGCGCCCAAGGCCCCCTCCAGTTCCGAGTTCATCGTTCAGGCCAGCGGCATCGAACAGCGCTATGTTCTTGACAAGTCAGGGGTTCTCGACCCGACCCGGATGTTCCCCGCGCTGCCCGAACGGCCCGACGACGCGCCCGGCGTGATGGCGGAAATGGCCCTCGACGCCGCCGGCAAGGCGCTGGCGCAGGCCGGAGTGGACGGGACGGAGGTCGACCTGATCCTCGTCGCCGCCTCGAACCACGAGCGTGCCTATCCCGCCATCGCCATCGAGGTGCAGCAACTCCTCGGCGCGGGCGGCTTCGCCTTCGACATGAACGTCGCCTGCTCCAGCGCCACCTTCGGCATCCAGGCCGCCGCCGACATGGTGCGTGCCGGAAGCGCCCGCAAAGCCTTGATTCTGAACCCGGAAATCTGCTCGGCTCATCTTGAGTGGCGGGACCGCGACTGCCATTTCATCTTCGGCGATGTCGCCACCGCCACCCTGATCGAGCGCAAGGAAGATGCCAAGGGCGCCCACTGGGACATCGTCTCGACCCGCTGCGCGACGCAGTTCTCGAACAACATCCGCAACAACAACGGCTTCCTCCGCCGCACCCGTCCCTACGGGATGGAGGACCGCCGCGACATGCAGTTCATGCAGAACGGCCGCAAGGTCTTCAAGGAAGTGCTGCCGCTGGTCAGCCAGCACATCGCCGACCACATGGCGGCCGAGGGCGTCGGCCCGACCGACCTGACCCGGCTCTGGCTGCACCAGGCGAACAAGGCGATGAACGATTTCATCGGACGCAAGGTCATGGGCCGCGTGCCCGCCCCGGAAGAGCAGCCGAACATCCTCCAGGACTACGCCAACACCTCTTCCGCCGGGTCGATCATCGCGTTTTCACAGCATTCCGAGGACATGACCGAGGGCCAGAAAGGGCTGATCTGCTCCTTCGGAGCGGGGTATTCGGTCGGCTCCGTCCTGCTGACGCGGCGGGCCGCCTGAGCGAAAACCCTTGCTTTTTGCGGTAAACGGCCACATATGCGCCGGGCGACGTTACCTCTGCTCGATCTCTGTCTCCGTAAACGGCTTCAGTTTCTTCGACCCCAGACTGACCACGCCGGGCTGCCGCAAGACGCGGGCAGCGCACAACAGTTAGGAGACACGGATATGGCTACTGGCACCGTGAAATGGTTCAACAGCACCAAAGGCTACGGCTTCATTCAGCCGGACGGCGGCAAGAAGGACGTGTTCGTCCACATCTCCGCCGTCGAGCGCTCGGGCCTCACCGGCCTGAACGACGGCCAAAAGGTGAACTTCGACATCGAATCCGGCCGTGACGGCCGCGAGTCGGCGGTGAACCTGTCGGTCTGAGCCTCGCTCACCCGGATCGAACAGAGGCGGCGCGGGCCCTCCGCGCCGTCTTTTCTTTTGCCCGCGGCCTTACCAGACGACCCGGATCAGCGTAAGCGCGAGGTTGATGCCCTATGCGGCGAGGCTTGACGGCTGTGTTTGGCGCCAAGGCATGAGGTCTTCGATGCGGGATCGTGGGTGGCCGTTGAGGATGGCGCGCAGGGTAGCGGCGAGGTAGTCGACGGGGTTCACGCCTGACAGCTTGCAGGTTGCGACGAACGACGCGAGCA
>JAUHZL010000284.1 GCA_030425945.1 Alphaproteobacteria bacterium
GCCACGTCGCGTTCCAGCGCCTGCCCCGAGACGGCGATCTCGTGCGCGCGTTCCAGCGCGGCCTGGTAGTCCTGCACCGTGCGGGCGAGGTGCTGCTCCACCGCCGCCGCCCCGGCCAGCGCCGCGGCGTTCAGCCAGGATGACATCGCCACGATGGCGAGCGAGCCGAGGCCCATCGACAGGAACAGCCCGAGCCGCGCGCCGACGGTCCGCACCGCGGGCAGGAGCCGCATCAGGTAGGACCAGAACACGAAGATCGCCACCGAGACCGCCAGCGAATAGGCGACGGCGGCAAAGAAGCTGAGCGCGCCGGTGTCGTCGAGCAGCGACGACACGCCGAGATAGGTGTAGATGCCTGACGCCACCGCGAGCACGCCGAGCGCCGCCCCGGTGAAGGTGTCGAGCCACGCCAGGTGACCTTCCAGTTCGGCCGAATAGGCCGCGTCGGCGCGGTGCTTCGCGTCGCTCTCGCTCTCGGTCACGGTATCCCCCCGTCCTGCCGCCGGGACGCGCCCGGCCAAGCCCCGGTGCGCCCGGGCACGGGGGTGAAAGCGGCGGGACCACCACAACCGTGGGGGCATCGCATTCCCGAGGACCTGTATATACAGGTGGGCGCCGGGTAACCGGACCAGGGTCCGGACAGAGCCAGCCCCCTCGGATTTGCTTAAGGCCACCGGAATATGGCCCCTGCACGGGAAGGGCAGAGCCCGCCTCGGCGAGAGGTAGGACGCCGCGGGGGCCGCTGCAAGGGGATCGTTAGGCGGGGGGACTGCCGGAGGCTGGACAGATGTTCACGTTGTGTTCATAATTGACCGCATGGATGTGCCCCTGACCGACCCGATGAGCCTGCAACCGGGCCAGCGCCTCGCGCGCGGGGTGTGCCGGCACCTGGCGGCGCAGGGCTTCGCCTGTCTCGAGGAATTCACCCCCGAGCGCGGTCTGCGTGTCGATGTCATGGCGCTGGGGCCGAAGGGCGAGCTGTGGGTGGTCGAGTGCAAGTCGAGCCGCGCCGACTATACCGGCGACCGCAAGTGGCAGGGCTATCTCGACTGGTGCGACCGTTATTTCTGGGCGGTGAGTGAGGATTTCCCGACCGAGCTTCTGCCGGAGGGCACCGGGCTGATCCTCGCCGATGCCTGGGACGCGGACCTCGTGCGGCTGGGCGACGAGGTCAGGCTGGCGGGCGCGCGGCGCAAGGCGCTGACGATGAAGTTCGCCCGCGCCGCGGCTCTGCGGCTGCAAGGATTGCGTGACCCGACGTCCGGTCTCGGCTGAGGCTTTGCCTCGGCGCGGCGGCCCCGCTACGCTGGTGCAAACACGGGGGGATCGGATGGCGGAACCGGCCTATCTGGACACGCCGCAGGGACGGCGGCTGGCGTATCACCGGACGCGGGGCGACGGGCCTTGCGTGGTGTTCCTCGGCGGGTTCCGGTCTGACATGACGGGGACCAAGGCCCAGCACATGGAAGACTGGGCGCGCGCCCGGGGCCGGGCCTTCCTGCGCTTCGACTATTCCGGACACGGGGTCTCGGACGGCGACTTCCTGACATTGGGGATCGGCGACTGGGCCGAGGACGCGCGCGCGGCGATCGCGGCGCTGACCGAGGGGCCGCTGATCCTTGTCGGGTCGTCGATGGGCGGCTGGATCTCGCTGCTGCTCGCCCGCGGGATGCCGGAGCGGGTCGCGGGCCTCGTGACCATCGCGGCGGCGCCGGACTTCACCGAGGACGCGATGTGGGACGGCTTCGATGCCGCCCGGAAGGCGACGCTGCTGGCGGACGGGGTGGTGCACCTGCCGTCCGACTACGGCGAGCCCTACCCCATCACCCGCCACCTGATCGAGTCGGGGCGCGCCAACCTCGTGCTGCGCGACCCGCTGGCGCTGCCGATGCCGGTGCGCTGCCTGCACGGGACCGCGGATGCGGACGTGGCTGAAGCGGTCGCGCTGCGGCTCCTTGCCCATGCCGAGGGGCCGGATATCCGCCTGACGCTGGTCAAGGGGGCCGATCACCGGTTCTCGGGACCGGACGAGCTGGCGCTGATCGTGGCGGCGGTCGAGGATGTGACCGCCCGTTCGGGGAGGTGAGGGAATGCAGAGCTTTGGCAAATGGCTGGGACGGCTGCTGGTGGTGGTGCTGGCGCTGGCCCTCTTCCTGTGGCTGGGCCCGCGCGACAGCATGATCCGGCCCGCGAGCTTCGCGGCGGTGACGGCGGAGGTGCCGGGGCCGGAGGCGCTCGACGGCTGGCTGGCCGAGCGGGAGGCGGCGGTGCCCGGCCTGCGCGACGGGGCGGCCAAGCGGATCGTCTGGGCGGGCGCGCCGGGCGCGGTCACCGACCTCGCCGTGGTCTACCTGCACGGCTTCTCGGCCAGCGCCGAGGAGGTGCGCCCGCTGCCCGACGAGGTCGCCGCCGCGCTGGGGGCGAACCTGTTCTTCACGCGGCTGACCGGCCACGGGCGGGACGGTGCGGCGATGGCCGAGGCGCGGCCCGAGGACTGGCTGAAGGACACCGCCGAGGCGCTGGCGATCGGGCGCACCATCGGGCGCGAGGTGCTGGTGATCGGCACCTCCACCGGGGGCACGCTGGCGGCCTGGGCCGCGACCGACCCGGAACTGGCCGAGGGCGTGCGGGGCGTGGTGCTGATCTCGCCCAACTTCGGGGTTCGCAACCCGATGGCCAAGATCCTCGACCTGCCCTATGCCGCCGTCTGGGCACCGCCGCTGGTCGGGCGCGAGCGGGCCTTCACCCCGCAGAACGAGCGCCACGCCGCGCACTGGACGACCCGCTATCCGTCCTCGGCGCTGTTCCCGATGGCGACGCTTCTGCGCGACACGGCGCAGCGCGACTTCGGGGCGGCCGCGATGCCCGCGCTCTTCCTGTTCTCGGACCTCGATACGGTCGTGGACCCGGATGCCTCGCGCGGGGTGGCGTCGCGCTGGGGCGGCGGGGCCGAGGTGATCGAGATCGAACCGGCGGCGGGCGCGGACCCGGACATGCACGTTCTGGCGGGCGACATCCTCAGCCCCGGCCTGACCGCGATGGTGCGGGACGCGATCCTCGACTGGGTGGCGCGACAGCCGTGAGCGCCGGGGCGGCCCCGACCCCGGTGCTGTTCCTGCCCGGGCGGATGTGCGACGCGCGCCTGTGGCTGTCGCAGATGGCGGCGCTGGGCAGCGAGCGCCCCGCGATGGTGGCGCCGCTGGCCGCCGTGGACACTGTCCGGGGCATGGCGGAGGCGTTGCTGCCCGCCCTGCCGGAGCGGGTGATCCCGGTCGGGCACGGCCTCGGGGGCGCGGTGGCGATGGAGGTGCTGCGCCTCGTGCCGGAGCGGATTGCCGGGCTGGTCCTCGTCGACGCGGACGCGCTGGCCGAGACGCCGCAGACCGTGACGCAGCGCGAGACGCGTCTGGTGCGGGTTGCGGGCGGGCGCTTTGCCGAGGTGCTGGAGGAAGAGACCGCGCCCGAGCTCTTTCCGCAGAGCGAGATCCGCCGGGACATCGTCGCGCTCGCCCGGGCGATGGGCAAGCGGCTCGGGCCGGACATCTGGCGGCGGCAGGCCAAGGCCGAGCAGCGCCGCCCGGACCAGCAGGCGCTGCTGCGCAAGACCTCCTGTCCCTTGCTGATCGTCGCGGGGCAGGAGAACCGCCTGACCCCGCTGCGCCGGGCCGAGGTGATGGCCGGTCTCGCGCGGCAGGCGCGCCTGGTCGGCATCGAGGGGGCCGCCCATCTCAGCCCGCTGGAGGCGTCCGACGCGGTGACGGATGCGCTCCGGGCGTGGCTGGCTCGGACCGGGCTCTGAGCCCGGTTACGAGCTAGGTTACTCGGCGGCCGTGCGGGTGGCGGACCCGGCCGTGCCGTTGGCGTCGATGAAGTCGAGCACCAGCGGACGGATGTTGTTGCGCCACGACTTGCCGGCGAAGATGCCGTAATGGCCCGCGCCGGGTTCGAGATGCGCCGCCTTCTTCGAGGCTGGCAGGCCGGTCAGCAGCTTCAGCGCCGCGAGGCACTGGCCCGGGGCCGAGATGTCGTCTTTCTCGCCCTCGACGATCTTCACCGCGACGGTGGTGATCTTCGACGCGTCGCAGAGCGTGCCGTTCACCTTGAAGGTGTTCCGGGCGATCTCGCGCTTCTTGAACACGCGCTCCACCGTGGACAGGTAGAACTCGGCGGGCATGTCCATCACGGCGAGGTATTCGTCGTAGAAGCGGTTGTGCGCGTCGTGGTCGCTGGCCTCGCCCTTGGCGACGCGCAGGATCTGGTCGGAGAACGCCTTGGCGTGCCGCTCGGCGTTCATCGTCATGAAGGAGGTGAGCTGTTGCAGGCCCGGATAGACCATCCGTCCCGCCCCGGCGTACTTGAAGCCGACGCGCTGGAGCACGAGCTGTT
>JAUHZL010000285.1 GCA_030425945.1 Alphaproteobacteria bacterium
TCCATCTTCATGGCCCTCTCCCTCAGATGTGCCGGGACAGCCCGCCCGAAACCTCGAGCTGGGCGCCGGTGATGTAGCCCGCGGCCCGCGAGCCGAGGAACGCGATGGCGGCGGCGGCCTCGGCCGGGTCGCCGAGCCGCCCGAGCGGGATGCCCTTGCGGCGGGCGAGATCGGCGTACCAGTCCTCGCGGCTGACCGACTGGTCCTCGCGGGCGGCGAAGCGGCGCGTCCACTGGCCGGAGCCGACGAGGCCAAGCAGGACCGAGTTGACCCGCACGTCGGGGGCCAGTTCGACGCTGAGCGATTTCAGCAGGTTCTGGACCCCGGCGCGGGCCGAGGAGGTGCAGACCATGTGCGGCTCGGGCTGGTAGGCGAGCAGCGAGTTGACCGCGACGATCGCCCCCTTCGACGCCTTCAGCATCGGCAGGAAGGCCCGCGTCGGGTAGATCTGCGAGAAGAGCTTCAGTTCGTACTCGGCGCGCCAGTCCTCGTCCGTGGTGTCGGCAAAGGTGGATTGCCGCCCCTGCCCGGCGTTGTTCACGAGCAGGTCGCAGGTCCCGAACCGGTCGGCCACCTCCTCGGCGAAGGCGATGACGGCCTCGCGGTCGAGCACCGACAGGGCGCGGGCCAGCACACGGTCCGCGCCATGCTCGTTCGCCAGCACCGCGGCGACATCGTTGAGCCGCCCCTCGTTCCGGGCGCAGAGCGCGACGGACGCGCCCGCCCCGAGCAGCATCTTCACGGTGGCAAGGCCGATGCCGGACGAGCCGCCCGTGACCACCGCCACCTGCCGGTCGAAGCTGACGATCATTGCGCGGCCTCCGCGGCGGCGCGCAGGTCCGGGAAGCCCGGATCGGGGCGGCCCTGCATCACGGCGCGCTGCGCGGGCGTGGGCGGCCCGGCGGTCATCCAGCGGTCCATCGCCTCCGGATCGGTGCGCGACCAGACCTTGGCCTGGTGGCTGGCCTCGTCGATCTGCTGCAGTTCCGAGGTGAACTCGATCACGAAGCCCGAAGGCGAGACGAAATAGGCGAACGGGTTGTTGCCCGGCCCGTGGCGGCCCGGTCCCCAGGTCGGCACGTGGCCCTTCTGCTTCATCCGCCCGATGCCGCGCATGAACTCGTCCAGCGTCGGCATCTCGAAGGCGACGTGGTTGACCGAGGGGTACTGCGCCCGCACCAGTGCGATCGAGTGGTGATCCGAGTTGCAGCGCAGGAAGACCATCTGGTCGGCGGAGTAGTCCGAAACCCGGAACCCGAGCACGGTCTCGTAGAAGGCCTGCGTCCCCTCCATGTCGGGCGTGTTCAGCACGACATGGCTGACCTTGCGCGGCCGCGCCCAGTCGTCGGCGGTCTCCATCACGCGCGCCTCGGTGCGGAAGCGCAGGCGGCGGTTGTCGGGGTCGAGCACCTCGAAGCCGCAGCCGCCGACCCAGTCGTCGAACTCGGCCACCGGCCCCAGAACGGTCGCGCCCTTCGCCGTCACCTGCGCGTGCAGCGCCTCCATCGACGCAACGTCCGGCATGGCGAAATGCACGTGGTCGATGCCGTAGACCGGCGCGTCGGTCAGACCGTAGAGATAAGGCTCCGGGCCGGTGCCGCGCAGCAAGGCCGTGCCCGGCCCCTGGTGCGCGAGGCTCAGACCCCACATGTCGAGGTAGAACGGCAGGGTGTCGGTCAGACCGGGGCCGCGCATCATGATGCCGCGCAGGCTGCCCACTCGAACGGGATCGGTCATGGTGTCCTCCTTCTCCGGTCAGTGCGCCGGGGCGGTGGCGGCCGCGAGGCGCCGGGCAAGCGCCTCCGGGGCCTGTTGCGGCAGGGCATGCCCGCAGCCGGGCACGAGGGTCAGCGGTCCGCGGCAGGCGTCGGGCAGCGCGGCATGGGCGCGGCGGGCGGCGTCGGGCGGGGTTATGATGTCCTCGGCCCCGACGATCACCTCGGCGGGCAGGGCAAGACCGGCGAGGTCGTCGGCCAGGCGCCCGGACGCCAGCATCCGGACCGCCTGCGCGTAGCCCGCGGGGTCGATCGCGGCCATCGCAGCGGTGACGGCGGCGGCGGTTCCGGGGCAGGTTTCGGGCCGGTGGAGCAGGCGCGGCGCGCGCGCGGCGGCAAAGGCATCGGGGCCGAGCCGGGCCAGATCGTCGAGCCGGGCCTGCGCGGCCGCCCCGAGCGGACCGCCGACCGGCGCCCCGTGCCCCAGCGCGGGCGAGGCCAGCACCAGCCGCGCGACGCGGTCCGGATGCCGCGCCGCGAAGGCCGCCGCGACGAGGCAGCCGAGCGAATGCCCGAGCAGCGTGACCGGACCGGCCTGCCCCAACGCGTCCAGCAGGTCGGCCAGCCGCGCGGCATAGTCGGCGGCGGTGGGCCAGGGCGCGTCGAGCGGCTGCGAGCCGCCATAGCCGGGCGCGTTCCACGCGATCACCGGCGTCCCGGGCGGCAGGTGCGCGACAAGCGGCGCGAAGCTCGCGGCGTTCGAGCCGATGCCGTGCAGCGCGACCAGCGCCGGCCCGCTCCCCGCGCGGGAGAGCAGCGTCAGCCCGGCGGCGCGGCCCGGGGTCATCTCGGCGCGCCCGGTCATGTGAAGACGAACCCGTTGTTGACCGGCAGCACCTGCCCGGTCAGCGTCAGCGCGCCCTCGGTCAGCAGGAAGGCGACGGTGTCGGCGATCTCCTCCGGGGCCTGCGCCCCGGGGACGGCGCGGCCCTCGGCATAGAGGCGGTGCCGGTGCTCGGGCACGTAGTCGGTCGAGGGCGTGGTCAGGATGCCCGGCGCCACCGCGGCGACGCCGACCCGGTCGGGGCCCAGTTCGCGGGCGAGCGAGCGAGTCATCGAGATCACCGCCCCCTTCGACGCGGTGTAGGAGATCAGGTTGGGCGCGCCCCAGAGCGCGGTATCGGAGGCCACGTTGACCACCCGCCCGCTGCCCGAGGCGCGCAGCAGCGGGGCCGCCGCGCGGGTCATCAGCCAGGTGCCGCGCACGTTGACGCGCAGCACGCGGTCGAAGGTGTCGATGTCGACGTCCTCGAACCCGATGCCGCCGATGCCGGTGGCAATCGCGCCGTTGTTGACGAGGCCGTGCAGTTGGCCGCCGGTCGCCTCGGCCACCGCGGCCGCGAGTGCGGTGATCGACCCCGGATCGCCGAGGTCGACCGGCACGAAGCGCGCGCCCGTCTCGTCGGCCACGGCGCGGCCCTCGTCCTCGGCCAGGTCGGCGAGGATCAGCGCGGCCCCCTGCCCCGCCAGGTGGCGGGCGAGCACGGCGCCGAGACCGCGCGCAGCCCCGGTCAGCAGGATATGGCGGCCGGACAGGCTCATTCCGCGGCCACCTCGCGGGCCAGTTCGGCCTCGATCTGGGACTTGGCGGCGCGGGTCAGGACCTGCCGGATGCGGCTGACGCCGAGGTCGTGCTGGTAAAGCATCTCGCGCTTGCGGGCGTCGTCGGGCATGCCTTCCAGCATCACCCGGTCCTGCTCCAGCACGTTCCAGTGGTTGGTCTCGAGCTGCGCGCGGTAGAGGAAGCGCCAGCTTTCGCGGGCCAGCCCCTCGACCTGCCGGAGCCGCCAGAAGAACACCTTGCAGGTGGTCGCATCGACCGGCAGCACGTAGCCGACGATCCGCATGAAGCCGCCCGGCCCCGCCGCGGGCGGATAGGGGATGTCGAGGAAGCAGAACATCGTGCCGTCATGGACCTCGAACTCGGTCCAGTCGAAGTTCTCGCCGACCTGCCCGACGCGCGACACCCGGAACCCGGCGTCGGTCTTGTCGAGCTTCATCAGGTCCTGCTTCGAGCCGAAGGCCAGCGTGAAGCTCTCGGAGTGCAGGTAGCAGCCGTGCATCGGGTCGGCGAGGTTGTCGAGCGCGTAGCGGTAGTTGGTCTCCCAGACCGAGGTGCAGAGGAAACCGGTCCACTCGGGCGAGGTCAGCTCGTGCGGCAGCACCAGCTCGGGCGCTTCGGGCCGCTCGACCGAGGGGATGTAGACGAAGACGCAGTCCTGCGCCTCGGTCACGGTGAAGGACTCGAGCGCCTTGCGGCCCTCCAGCGCGCATTCTGGCATCGCGGGCACCCGCTGCACCACGCCGTCCCCGTCCACGATCACGCCGTGGTAGCGGCAACCGATGTTGCCCTCGTGGACCTCGCCGTAGGACAGCGGCGCGCCGCGGTGCGGGCAGAAATCCTCGAGGCAGCGGATGCGGCCCGCGCCGTCGCGCCACAGCACCAGCTTCCGCCCCAGCACCTTCGCCCCGTAGGGCTTGGTGGTCTTGATCTCGACCGACTTGGCGACCGGGTACCACTGGCCCAGGAGGCCGGTGTTCACGCGCTCTTCGATCAGGGTCTTCTTGTCGATGGCCGTCACGGGAGGGTCTC
>JAUHZL010000286.1 GCA_030425945.1 Alphaproteobacteria bacterium
ATCGGCCGAAACCTAGTGAGCCGATATGAAGAGGCTGATCCATCGAACCGGACCAAACCGCCCTCATATCTCTTCAGTCGTATAACAATGTCAAACAGCTACCAGAGACAAAATCAAACCGGATGCGTCGTAACTTAGTGACGCGTCCTGCTCGCCGACCCTGATTTTTTGTCTTCCCTTTGAGGCGCTTGGCCCGTCCGGTGCCCCGTCGAAGCGTCGTCGCCTCGTCGGTGAGCGGGTATTTACGGATCGGGGCGGGGGGCCGCAAGGGCTTTTTTTGCAGAAAAATGACATTTTCCCGATTTTGGCGGAAAATCGCATTATTTCAACTGGTTGCCTGCCGCGACAGGAGCACCCGGCGTCCGGAGGGCCCGGTCGTGCAGGCTCAGCGCGAGTCGCCCGCCCAGCGCAGCGGACTTTGCCACCGGGACGGACGCAGGCGGAGCAGCAGAAGACCGACGATCCCGGCGAGATGGAGGATCGGCTCGGCCTGCCAGCCCTTCACCAGCCAGAGGTAATGCACCGCCCCGAGCAGGATCGCGGGATAGGCAAGCCGGTGCAGGCGCTGCCAGGCCGCGCCCCCCATCCGCCGGATCGCCCCGGTCCAGCTGGTGGCCGCAAGGGGGATCAGCAGGGCGAAGCCGGCCATTCCGACGGTGATGTAAGGGCGCTTGACGATGTCGGCCCAGATCTCGCCCCAGAAGAACTGGAGATCGAGCGCCAGCCAAACCATCAGGTGAAGGAGGATGTAGGCGAAGCCGATCAGTCCCAGCGCGCGACGGAACTTCAGCAGCGAGACCCCGGTGAACCGCCGGACCGGCGTGACCGCCAGCGAGGCGATCAGGACCTGCAGCCCCCAGAGCCCCATCTGGTGCTCCATCGCCTTGACCGGGTCGGGCCCGAGCCCGCCGGTCAGCCCCTGCCAGAGCAGCCACGCGGGCGGCAGCACCGCCAGCCCGTAGAGCGGCCAGTCCGGCAGCGGTCGCAGCCGGGTGTTGATCGTCTGGGCCAGCGCGCCGGGCATCAGAAGTTCTTCGCGAGATCCATGCCCGCGTAGAGACCGCCGACCTCGTCGGCATAGCCGTTGAACATCAGGGTCTCGCGGCGGCGCGCGAAGAGGCCGTCGCCGATGCGCCGTTCGGTGGCCTGCGACCAGCGCGGATGGTCCACCTCGGGATTGACGTTCGAGTAGAAGCCGTACTCGCCGGGCTGGGACATGTTCCAGCTCGTCTTCGGCTGCTCCTCGGTAAGGCGCAGGGTGACGATCGACTTGATCGACTTGAAGCCGTACTTCCACGGCACGACCAGCCGGATCGGGGCGCCGTTCTGGTTCGGAAGATCCTCGTCATAGACGCCGGTCGCCATCAAGGTCAGCGGGTGCATCGCCTCGTCGAGGCGCAGCCCCTCGCGGTACGGCCAGTCGAGGACCGGGTAGCGGACGCCGGGCATTTCTTCCGGACGCACCAGCGTCTCGAAGGCCACGTACTTGGCAGACGGCTGGACACCGACGCGCTCGAGGATGTGGCGCAGTTCGATCCCGCGCCACGGGATCACCATCGACCAGGCCTCGACGCAGCGGAAGCGGTAGATGCGTTCCTCGACCGGCAGGCCGTCGAGCAGGTCGCCCAGGGCATAGTCGCCGGGTTTCTCGACCAGCCCCTCGACGCGGATCGTCCACGGGTCCGTCGTCAGCGCGCCGGCATTGCGGGCCGGGTCGTCCTTGCCGGTGCCGAACTCGTAGTAGTTGTTGTAGCTCGAGATGTCCTCGAAGCTGTTCGGCTCTTCGCCGCCGGCCATGTCCACGTAGGCGGCATGGGCCGCGCGCCCGCCGAGCAGCGTGCTGCCGACGAGGCCGGTGGCCCCGGCGATCAATGCACGGCGGTTCAGGTAAAGCGCCTTGGGCGTCACATCGGACTGTCTGAGCGTCGGACGGTATCGGGTCACGGGGCAATCTCCCTTGGATCGTTAGCCCTGCATATAGCAAGTGCGCCCGACCGTGCCGTCACTTCGGAATCACGTTCCTGCGCGGGCCTGAAACATGCGCCCGCCCCCTTCGGGATAGAGGATGTTCATCGGCACCGAGGTTCCGTTCGGCTGCACCAGGCGGACATGCCGGCGCTGCAACTGGCGCGGCTCCGACACGCCCACGGAATGCGCGATGGTCTCGACTTCCTGCACGATGCCGGTGGCGAAGTTGGCGACGCGCTCGGACTTCTCGAGCACGACCAGCCCCATCTGCAGCCGGGGGTCATGTGTCGTGATGCCGGTCGGACAGGTGTTGCGGTTGCACTTCAGCGCCTGGATGCAGCCGAGGGCGAACATGAAGCCGCGTGCATTGGTGATGAAGTCGGCCCCCGCTGCCAGCGCCCAGGCGACATCGCCCGGGCCGACCAGCTTGCCGGAGGCGACCAGCCGGATGCGGTTGCGCAGCCGGAACTCGTCCCGCAGGTCGGCGACCAGCGGCAGCGCCTCGCGGATCGACAGGCCGACGAGGTCCATCAGCGGCATCGGGGCAGCCCCGGTCCCGCCTTCGCCGCCGTCCAGCGTGATGAAGTCGGGGGCCGACTCGGCGCCCCGCGCGACGATGAGCGCGAAGAAATCCGCGATTTCTTCCAGCGCTCCGACACAGAGCTTGATGCCGGTCGGCTTGCCGGTCACCTCGCGGACATGCGCGATCATGTCGAGCAGGTCATCCCAGCTGTCCACCTCGATATGGCGGTTGGGCGAGTGGCTGGTCTGCCCGACCGCCAGCCCCCGGACCTCGGCGATCTCGGGCGTCACCTTCGCCCCGGGCAGGATGCCGCCCTTGCCCGGCTTCGCGCCCTGGCTCAGCTTGATCTCGAACATCCGCACCGTCTCGTGCGCCGCGATGGCGCGGAGGCGGTCGTCGGACAGATGGCCGTCGGCGTCGCGCACCCCGTATTTCGCGGTGCCGATCTGGAAGACGATGTCGCATCCCCCTTCCAGGTGATAGGGCGACAGCCCGCCCTCGCCGGTGTTCATCCAGATCCCGGCCTTCGCGGCACCGCTGCTGAGGGCCTGCACCGCGGGCTTCGAGATCGCGCCGTAGGACATGCCGGAGATGTTGAAGAAGGACCGCGCGAGGTAGGGGTACCGCGCCCCCTCCCCGATCAGCAGCGGCGCGGCGGCCGTCGCCTGTTCTTCCAGCGGCGGGAAGGCCGCGTTGACGAACATGTTGGTCCCGACGAGCTTGATGTTCCGCGTCGACCCGAAGGCGACGGTGTTGCCCTTGCCCTCGGCCGCGCGGTCCACCCAGTCGCGCTGCGCGCGGTTGAACGGCATCTCCTCGCGGTCCATGGCAAAGAAATACTGCCGGAAGAATTCGCCCAACGTGGTGAACAGGCCGCGGAACCGGCCGATCACGGGATAGTTGCGCCGGATCGCGTCGTGGGTCTGCACCCGGTCGATCACGAACAGCACCACCAGCAGCGCCGCCGCGACGCCGATCGCCAGGACGAACCCTCCGGCCATGATCTGCACCAAGCGTTCGGTCCAGTCGAACATCGCGGTTTCCTCCGTTTCGGCCCCTGTCGGGCAGGGCTCATCCTCACGTTCCCTGACAGGTGATCAACACGAATTTATGTGACGGCCCGAAGGCCGCGGGCTTAGCGGCGTGCGGCCCGGCGGCAAGGCGGCCTCACGTTTATTTGGTGTAAATCCGATCCATCAATTCCTGCGTTCCCCGCACGACCCGTCGCTGGGACGGGCAACCCTGAACTCAGGAGAACGACACATGCTTCGCAGAACGCTTCTCGCACTCACCGCCTCCACCGCCCTCGTGGCCGGCACGTCGGCCTTCGCCGGCGGTCACTCGAAGGACATCGTGGACACCGCCGTCGAGGCGGGCACCTTCACCACGCTCGTCGCCGCCGTCGAGGCCGCCGGGCTGGTCGACACCCTGAAGGGCGAAGGCCCGTTCACCGTCTTCGCACCCACCGACGACGCCTTCGCCAAGCTGCCGGAAGGCACCGTCGAGGGCCTGCTGAACGACATTCCGGCGCTGACCAAGATCCTCACCTATCACGTCGTGCCGGGCAAGGTGATGTCGACCGACCTGTCGGACGGCATGATGGCCACCACCGTCGAGGGCTCGGACGTCACCATCGGCACCATGAACGGCGTGACCGTGAACGGCGCCAACGTGGTCGCGGCGGACATCGAGGCGTCGAACGGCGTCATCCATGTCATCGACACCGTGATCCTGCCGTCGATGTAATACCAAAGGGGCTGGCTTCTGACTCATTAGGGATTTCTGAGGTTCCCAGCTCGCCCGCGCTCTGATTCCATGGCCGGCAAAGGAGTTTCCGATGCCTGCCAAAGTTTCCCTTCGCACTGACTTC
>JAUHZL010000287.1 GCA_030425945.1 Alphaproteobacteria bacterium
CCGAACGCCCGATCCCGCAGAAGGAGCGCGAGAAGCTGGCGCTGTTCTGCAACGTGCGGCCCGACAGCGTGATCGCCGCGCTCGACCTCAAGACGATCTACGACGCGCCGCTGGCCTATCACCGCGAGGGGCTCGACCAGGCGGTCCTCGACGCCTTCGGCATCTCGCCTGCGCCGCGCCCCGACCTGACCCGCTGGGAAGACGTCTCGGACCGCATCCACAACGCCGAGGGCGAAGTGCGCGTGGCGGTCGTCGGCAAGTACACGCAGCTGGAAGACGCCTACAAGTCGATTGCCGAGGCGCTGACCCATGGCGGCATGGCCAACCGCACCCGGGTGCGGGCCGAGTGGATCGACAGCGAGATCTTCGAGCGCGAGGACCCCGCGCCCTCGCTGCAGGGCTACCACGCGATCCTCGTGCCCGGCGGCTTCGGCGAGCGCGGCACCGAGGGCAAGATCAAGGCGGCCCAGTTCGCCCGCGAGCGCAAGATCCCGTATCTCGGGATCTGCCTCGGCATGCAGATGGCGGTGATCGAGGCAGCGCGGAACCTCGCGGGCTTCGGCGATGCCGGGTCCGAGGAATTCGACCACGAGGCCGGCAAGAAGCGCTTCACCCCGGTCGTCTACCACCTCAAGGAATGGGTGCAGGGCAACCACAAGGTCGAGCGCAAGGTCAGCGACGACAAGGGCGGCACGATGCGCCTCGGGGCCTATGACGCGGTGCTGAAGGCGGGCAGCAAGGTCGCCGGGATCTACGGCACCACCGCCATCGACGAGCGCCACCGCCACCGCTACGAGGTCGACGTCAAGTACCGCGAGAAGCTGGAGACCTGCGGACTGGTGTTCTCGGGCATGAGCCCCGACGGCCGCCTGCCCGAGATCGTCGAGGTGCCCGACCACCCGTGGTTCATCGGCGTGCAGTTCCACCCCGAACTGAAGTCGAAACCCTTCGCGCCGCACCCGCTCTTCGCCGACTTCGTGCGCGCCGCGAAAGAGGTCAGCCGGCTGGTGTGAGCCGACACGGACGATTCAACGACCCTTCCGACACCCACCAATTGAATCGCAAGCTCTACATTGCCCCAGATTGATTTCTGGGGCTAGGAAAGCTCGCACCATCATACAATTCGATTTCAACGCCTGCTTCTTGCGCCATGGCAAGCGCCACCTCAAATGATCGCCTATAGTGCGGGTCTTCACTCGGCGGCGAATATGTCTTCAAACAAGAAATACCTGACTGAATAATTGCCCGCACACAGTCTGAACACGGAAACAGCGTGCTATAAATGGTGCAACCTTCGGTTACAACGCCGGAGCGAGCGGCATTATATATTGCGTTGCGCTCCGCATGCTCAAACCAATAATACTTTTCCCCACCGATCCGAGAGAATCTATCCTTATCCAGACCAGACACCTTTCTAGGAAAGCCGTTAAAGCCGATCGACCTGACGTCCTGCGCTCGACCAACCACAACCGCGCCAACTGCACGCCCTGTGTCCTCGCTCCAAGTCGAGACTAGCTTTGCCAGCTCAAAGAACCTAGTGTCCCAACGAGTGGCATTCGTGATCAGGCGAACATTTGGTGGATACATCATGTCCGAACTCGTGGTTGGGAAAAGAATCATCGAGCTTGAGCTTGTACGCAAGAACGGCAACGGTGGCAAAGCCGACAAAGCCAATCTCAAGAACTCAACATATGACCTTACCATAGGTGAAATCGTTCCGCTTGGCAGAAAGGGATTTGAGCAACGGCAGCTTCAGTCGATCAAAGAGTACCATCTTCCACCGAGTCACATGGTACTCGTGCTCTCCGCAGAAGACTTTAAGTTGCCTGAGAACATCACAGGACTAGCAACCTTGCGGTCAACACTTACCCAGCAAGGTCTACTGGCACTAAATGTCGGAATTATTGACCCAGGCTACTCCGGACCAATAAGCGCTGCACTAATGAACTTCTCAGATCGCAGCATCATCCTCAGAGAAGGCGAAAAATTCTTCCGAGTTTTATTCATCGAGCATGAATCTGTTGCTGAGTACGCCCCAAAACTACCCGAAGCGCGCACTCGACAGGATTATCTCCGCTCGCTGGAAGATAGTGCACTTAACCTGTTTCCACCCACATATCTGAATACCCCAACATCTGATAACGAGTATCTGGCACGCAACTTTTGGAAGATGATTCGAGCCGGTCTAGGGCTTGGTAAGGGCTGGCTAGGTTGGAGTGGGTTTCTAGCTATAGGCATCTTCCTTGCTTCCCTTCTGTATTATGCGGTTTTTGAGACTGGCTACTGGGCCTTCTACTTGTCAGTTGTATCAGCCATCAAGGACTTCCTTACTGGGTCCACAGTGCAATGACCGCCCTTGCCGTCTTCACCACGCTCGACACCGAGGCCGCCGCCCGGGACCTCGCCCGGCAGGCCGTGGAGGCGCGGCTCGCGGCCTGCGTGCAGATCGAGCGCATCGAGAGCGTCTATCGCTGGGGTGGCGCGGTGCAGGCCGAACCGGAATACCGTCTCCTCTTCAAGACCACGGACCGCGCCTACGACGCGCTGGCGGCGCTGATCCTCGACCTGCATCCCTATGATCAGCCCGCGCTCTGGGCCGCCGAGATGGCGCGGGGCGATCCCGGGTTCCTCGCCTGGATCGCCGAGACCTCTGACGGATCTCGGGTGAAGACCGGGTAAACGGGGCGGACGCCCGCACCGACGTGATACCGACGTGGCACCGACGCGAGACCGACCCGGCACCGACGCCCCTTGCGCGGCGCGGCGGCCCGGCGTAGCCCGGCGCGCATGTTGTCCTACCAGCACCTCTACCACGCCGGAAACCCGGCCGATGTCCACAAGCACGCGCTGCTGGCCTGGACGCTGGACTACCTGATCCGCAAGCCGAAACCGCTGACCTATCTCGAAAGCCACGCCGGGCGCGGGCTCTACGACCTCGCCGCCCCCGAGGCGCTGAAGACCGGCGAGGCGGCGCAGGGCATCACCCGGATGGCGGCGCAGTTTCCGCAGGATCACGTGTATCTTCAGGCGCTTGCCCGGGTCCGGGCGGCGCATGGGGCCAGCGCCTATCCCGGCTCGCCGCTGCTGGCCGCGACGCTGCTGCGCGACATCGACGCGCTCCACCTGGCCGAGCTGCACCCCGCCGAACATGCCGTCCTGGCAGGCGTCATGGCCCCGCATCGGGTGCAGGTCCACAAGACCGACGGCCTCGCGATGGCGCTCAGCCGCACGCCGCCCGAGCCGCGCAGGGGCCTGCTGCTGATCGACCCGAGCTGGGAGGTGAGGGACGACTACGCCCGGATGCCGAAGCTCATGGCCGACCTCCACAGGCGCTGGAACGTCGGCATCCTGATGCTCTGGTACCCGGTCCTGACCGACGCCCGGCACCGGCCGATGACCCGGGCCCTTCGCGCCCTCCTGCCCGGGATCACGCTGCACGAGGTCGCCTTCCCCCCGGCCCGGCCCGGTCACGGGATGGTGGGCAGCGGCCTCGCCGTGGTCAACGCGCCCTACGGGTTCGACGCGGAAGCCCTTGCCATCACGCGGATTTTCGAAAAGGCTTTCGCGGACTGAAGACCGGCTGCAGGGGAGGCAGGCCATGCCCAAGGGATACTGGATCGCACACGGGATCATTCTCGATCCCGAGGCCTATGACCGCTACCGCGCCGCCAACGGGGCGGTCTTCGCCGAGTACGGCGCGCGGTTCCTCGTCCGGGGCGGGACGCAGGAGGTGGCCGAGGGCGACCAGAAGCCCCGCACCGTGGTGATCGAGTTCCCGAGCTTCGAGGCGGCGAAGGCCTGTTTCGCCTCCGAGGGCTACCAGGCCGCCAAGGCCCTGCGCGAGGGGGCCGCGAACACCGATCTCGTCATCGTCGAGGGCTACGGCGACTGAGCGTTACACGCCCGTCACAGAGCCGTGGTGAAAGCGCGGAGCCCTGACCGGAGTTTGCCATGTCCCCGACCGATCGCCCCGCCGCCCCCGCCGTCGACTGGCTGGAGGCGGAACTCGCCGACGTGATGGACGAGGAATACGAGCTCGAACTGGAGGATGCCGCGCTCTCGGAGGAGATCGCCCGGCTCTACAAGGAAGCCCATCCCCGGACCCTCGACCGCCGGACCTACCTCCGCGAGCTGCTGCGCCTGCAGGCCGAACTGATCAAGCTCCAGGACTGGGTCCAGCACAGCGGCGAGAAGGTCGTGGTGATCTTCGAGGGCCGCGACTCCGCCGGCAAGGGCGGTGTCATCAAGCGCATCACCCAGCGCCTGAACCCGCGCGTGGTGCGGGTGGTGGCGCTGCCCGCGCCCTCGGACCGGGAAAAGAGCCAGTGGTACTTCCAGCGCTACGTCCCGCACCT
>JAUHZL010000288.1 GCA_030425945.1 Alphaproteobacteria bacterium
CATGAATCCGGCGATACAGGGTCTGATCACCATCGTTCTCGGCGTGGGCGGATGCATCGCCTACTTCTACCTGTCCAACCAGTTCCTGGACAAAGTCCTGTTCCCGGCGCGCGGTGCGAATGCCGGCCGGAACATCAACCGGGCCAACATGATCCGGCCCTGGCTGTTCCTGTTTCCCGCGCTCTTCGCACTCGGGCTCTACCTTGCCTATCCCGTCGTCGAGACCCTGCGCCTGTCGCTGACCGACCGCGACCAGGGCGGCGCCTTTGTCGGGCTCGCCAATTACCAGCAGATGTTCTCGGAATCGAAGTTCTGGGAAGCCATGCGCAACAACATGCTCTGGCTGATCGTGGTGCCCGCACTCTCGACCGCCTTCGGCCTGCTGGCGGCACAGCTGACCGACCGGATCCGCTGGGGCAATCTCGCCAAGTCGCTGATCTTCATGCCGATGGCGATCTCCTTCGTCGGCGCCGCGGTGATCTTCAAGCTGATCTACGACGCGCGCCCGATCGACCAGGAACAGATCGGCATCCTGAACGCGATCTATCTCGGCCTCGGCGGGACCGAGCCGCAGCAATGGCTGACCATTCCGTTCTGGAACAACTTCTTCCTGATGATCGTGCTGATCTGGATCCAGACCGGGTTCGCCATGGTCATCCTGTCCGCCGCCCTGCGCGGCATCCCCGAGGAGACGGTCGAGGCCGCCATCGTGGACGGCGCCAACCCGTTCCAGATCTTCTTCAAGATCAAGGTGCCGCAGATCATGGGCACCATTGTCGTGGTCTGGACCACGATCACGCTGGTCGTGCTGAAGATCTTCGACATCGTCTTCGCGATGACCAACGGCCAGTGGGAGACGCAGGTCCTCGCCAATTACATGTACGACAAGCTGTTCCGCGCCAGCGACTGGGGCGTGGGCTCGGCGAGCGCCATCGTGATCATGCTGCTGGTGACGCCGATCCTCGTCTGGAACGTCTACAACGCCCGCAAGGAAATGCGCTGAGAGAGGACAGAGACATGGACAATATCGCAGGAAAGAAGTCCGGCCTGACCTGGGCGGTGCACCTCGCCACGCTGATCCTCGTGCTTCTGTGGCTGTTTCCGACCGTGGGCCTTCTGGTGTCGTCCTTCCGGACCGCGGACCAGATCTCGAGCTCGGGCTGGTGGGCCTCGCTGTTCCCGACCGAACGCAACGTGGTGATGCGCGCGGCCGACCCGGACGACTTCCGGGTGGCTGACGGCGATCTCTTCGTGGTGCGCGGCAACCTCTTCGACGAGGACCCGACGGTTTCGGTGGCGACGATCTCGGTCTGGGGCACGTCCTCGCGCGAGATCTCGCAGTACACCGCCGGCGAGACCGCCGACCTCGGCGACGGCGCGACGATCACGGTGCAGCCCAACGGCGACTACGAGTGGCGCGGCCCGGACGGCGAGATCAGCGGCCGCGGCCAGCGGGTGTTCGCCACCATCGAGGCCGCGCCCGAGTTCACGCTGGAAAACTACGAGCAGGTTCTGCTGTCGGGCAATTCGACCGACTCGATGGCGAAGGCCTTCTTCAACACGCTCACCGTGACCATCCCGGCTACCATCATCCCGATCGTGGTCGCGGCCTTCGCGGCCTACGCGCTGGCCTGGATGGAGTTCCCGGGCCGGGCGCTGCTGATCGCCGCGGTCGTGGGCCTGCTGGTCGTGCCGTTGCAACTGGCGCTGATCCCGCTTCTGAAACTGCACCTCGGGATCGGGATCGGGAAGGGCTACCTGGGCGTCTGGCTGGCGCATACCGGGTTCGGTCTGCCACTCGCGATCTACCTGTTGCGCAACTATATGGTCGGCCTGCCGCGCGACATCATCGAATGCGCCAAGGTGGACGGCGCGACCGACTTCCAGATCTTCACCAAGATCATCCTGCCGCTGAGCTTCCCGGCGCTGGCCTCCTTCGCGATCTTCCAGTTCCTGTGGACGTGGAACGACCTGCTGGTCGCCAAGGTGTTCCTGATCGATGCCACCGGCGAGACCACGGTGATGACGAACCAGATCGTCGAGCTGCTGGGCACCCGCGGCGGCAACTGGGAGATCCTCGCCACCGCTGCCTTCGTCAGTATCGCGGTCCCGCTGGTGGTGTTCTTCGCCATGCAGCGGTATCTGGTGCGCGGCCTGCTCGCCGGGTCCGTCAAGTAATCCCTCCCTCACATCGTTCCCCAGCGCCCTGACCCGGGCGCCGGGACCTCACGAAAGACCTTTCTGCATGTCCGCAGTCCTGACCCAAGACGATCCCGTAACCGCCCCGACCGAGGCCCGCAGCTGGTGGCGCGGCGGCGTGATCTACCAGATCTACCCGCGCAGCTACCAGGACAGCAACGGCGACGGGATCGGCGACCTGCTGGGCATCGTCCAGCGCCTGCCGTACATCGCCTCGCTCGGCGTGGACGGCATCTGGATTTCGCCCTTCTTCACCTCGCCGATGAAGGACTTCGGCTATGACGTCAGCGACTACTGCGACGTCGATCCGATGTTCGGCTCGCTGGCCGACTTCGACTGCGTGATCGAGACCGCCCACAAGCTGGGCCTGAAGGTGATGATCGACCTCGTGCTCAGCCATACCTCGGACCAGCATCCTTGGTTCGTGGAAAGCCGGGCCAGCCGCGACAACGCCAAGGCCGACTGGTACGTCTGGGCCGATCCCAAGCCGGACGGCACGCCGCCCAACAACTGGCTGTCGATCTTCGGCGGCTCGGCGTGGCAGTGGGACCCGAAGCGGTTGCAGTACTACCTGCACAACTTCCTGACCTCGCAGCCCGACCTGAACCTGCACTGCATGGCGGTGCAGGACGCGCTGCTTGACGTGACGCGCTTCTGGCTCGAGCGCGGGGTGGACGGCTTCCGCCTCGACACGATCAATTTCTACTTCGCCGACAAGGAGTTGCGCGACAACCCGCCGCTGCCGCCCGAGTTGCGCAACGCCTCGATCGCCCCGGCGGTCAACCCCTACAACTACCAGGAACACCTCTATTCCAAGAACCAGCCCGAGAACATCGACTTCCTGAAGCGGTTCCGGGCGCTGCTCGACGAGTTTCCCGACCGCGCGAGCGTCGGCGAGGTGGGCGACGCCCAGTACGGGCTCGAGATCCTCGGCGAGTACACCCGCGGCGATGACCGCATTCACATGTGCTACGCGTTCGAGTTCCTCGCCG
The DNA here is from genome assembly GCA_030425945.1 of Alphaproteobacteria bacterium. Taxonomy (GTDB): domain Bacteria; phylum Pseudomonadota; class Alphaproteobacteria; order Rhodobacterales; family Rhodobacteraceae; genus Dinoroseobacter. Next base: position 3,192 of record JAUHZL010000288.1, read on the forward strand.
CCGACTTCCCGACCGCCCAGCGCGTGGTCGAGGTGATGGACAAGGTCGCGCGGGTGGCCGAAGACGGCTGGGCCTGCTGGGCCTTCTCGAACCATGACGTGATGCGCCATGCCTCGCGCTGGAGTCTGTCGCCGGCGGCCCAGCGCGGCATGACCACGCTGCTGATGTGCCTGCGCGGCTCGGCCTGCATCTACCAGGGCGAGGAGCTGGGTCTGCACGAGGCGGACGTGGCCTTCGAGGACCTGCAGGACCCTTACGGCATCCAGTTCTGGCCCGAGTTCAAGGGCCGCGACGGCTGCCGCACCCCGATGGTCTGGACCGCCGACAACCTGAACGGCGGGTTCTCCGACGCCCGGCCGTGGCTGCCGGTCTCGTCCGAGCAACTCCGCAACGCGGTGGGCGAGCAGGAGAAGCACCCCGACGCGCTGCTGCACCACTACCGGCGCGCCATCGCCTTCCGGCACGCGCACCCGGCGCTGGCCTCCGGCACGCTCGAGGACCTGCACGCCGAGGGCGACGTGGTCAGCTTCGTGCGGCGGGGCGACGGCGAGACGATCTATGTCGCGCTGAACCTCAGCGACCAGCCGAGCACCGTGGCCACCCCCGACCCGGAGGGCTGGCACCACATCGGAACCGAATTGAACAGTGCGGCGCTTGCGCCGTCCGGACAGACAACACTGGGGCCCTGGCAGCCCTGCATTGCGCTCAGGAAAACCTGAGCCACCGCGCGTCCACGGGAGGAGGGACCACATGGCGAACCTGAAACTGAAGGATGTCGAGAAAACCTACGGCGGCACGGTCAACGTGCTGAACAACATCAATCTCGACATCGAGCAGGGCGAACTGATCGTGTTCGTCGGCCCGTCGGGCTGCGGCAAGTCCACGCTGCTGCGGATGATCGCGGGGCTCGAGAAGATCACCGGCGGCACGCTCGAGATCGACGGGCAGGTCGTCAACGACGTCCCGCCTGCCCAGCGCGGCATCGCCATGGTGTTCCAGTCCTACGCGCTCTATCCGCACATGACCGTGCGCGAGAACATGTCCTTCGCGCTGAAGATCGCCAAGAAGAGCCAGGACGAGATCGACGCCGCGGTGAACCGGGCCGCCAAGATGCTGCAACTCGATCCCTATC
>JAUHZL010000289.1 GCA_030425945.1 Alphaproteobacteria bacterium
TCGGCGGACCGTCGCCGACGTGGTCCGAAAGCGACGTTCGCAGGCGCAGCACCGGCGGCGGCATGTCGTTTTCAGACTTCAATCGTGTCGGAAATGCGACCAGATTTTTCATGGGGTTAGGGCGCGCGGCCCCATGCTGCATGTGCAATTCAGCCATGCAAAAACTGCCCGTTGCGCGGGCAGAACGTCGCTTCTATGTGCGCCCCATCACCCCAAACGAAACGCCATCCAAACGAGGTATCATCATGGCTGCTTTCGACTATACCCGCTCGGGCGCTGACGCCCGCGGTCTTGTGGGCGGCTTCGGTGCTGCCCTGTCGCGTCTCGTCGCCCGCTACCAGGCGTGGAACGACGCGCGCATCACCCGCAAGGCGCTGAACGCGCTCTCGGATCGCGAACTCGACGACCTCGGCCTGGTCCGTGGCGATATCGACGACATCGCGACCGGGACCTTCGCCCGCCGCTGACCCTGCACATATCAGGGTGTTTCGTGATGACGGGACGGTGCCAGGCACCGTCCCGTTTTCCGTTTCCGGGATCGGTGCGCCGTGATCAGAACCGCAGCATCCGCGCGACGGTCTGACTGACGGGATCGGGCCCGAAGACGGTCCGCAGGACCTCGCCCGTCACGGTGCCCTCGGGCAGCCCCCGCAGCGCGGCGCGGTACTCTCCCTCCGACACGGTGGCCAGCGCCAGCGACTTGAGCGCGATGACCAGCGCGACCGAGATGACCAGCAGGCGCAAGGGGAAGCGGACGACCGAGCGGCGGCGACGCCGCCCCGGTGTGCCGCGCTTCCACCAGCCGCCGGTGCGCAACGCCTCGATCCGGCGCAGGCGCTCTTCGAAGCTGTGTTCATCCTGGGACTGCCACGTCATGGCACGACGCTCCGCATGCTCTGCGGCGTGAAGGGATACGCGCGGAATCCGGCAAGTTTTTGGCGCGCCCGGCGCCCGGCGCTCAGCCCGGGCGGCGCAGCGTCAGGCAGGACCAGTCGCCGAGTTCGCGATGCGCGACAGGCACGAGGCCCTCGGCGACATAGGCCGCCGTCACCTCGTCGGCCTGCGGGTTCAGCAGCCCCGACAGGATCACGTGGCCGCCCGGCGCAAGCGCCCCGGACAGGTCGGGCGCGAGTTCCACCAGCGGCCCCTTCAGGATGTTGGCGAAGATCAGGTCGTAGGGCGCGTTGGCGGCCAGGTCGGGATGCGCCATCCCGGCCGCTTCGACGCAGAGCACCTGCCCCGCCATCGCGTTGACCGACAGGTTGGCCTCGGCGACTTCGACCGCAACCGGGTCGATGTCGCTGGCGAGCACGGTGGCCCCCGGCCAGACCCGCTTGGCGGCCATCGCGAGGACGGCCGTGCCGCAGCCGACGTCCACCACCCGGTCGACCGCGATTTCGGCCTGCGCGAGGTCCTCGAGCGCCAGCAGGCAGCCCTGCGTGGTGCCGTGATGCCCGGTGCCGAAGGCCATCGCGGCCTCGATCAGCAGACCGACGCGGCCTTCGGGCAGCTTGTCGGCGTCATGGCTGCCGTAGACGAAGAATCTCCCCGCCTCGACCGGGGACAGCTCACGCTTCACATGGGCGACCCAGTCGGTTTCCGGCAGTTCGGACACCGCGAAGGGCTTCGCGGCATGGGCCGCGGCCAGCAGCGCGAGCGCGATCTCGTCGGGCGCCTCGGTGAAATAGGCACCGACCTCCCAGAGCCCCGAGTCGTCCTCGATCTCGAAGACGCCGACGCCCTCGGGGGCCGGGTCGAGATCTTCCAGCGCCTCGCCCAGCGCCTCGGCGGGGGCCTTGCCCTTTAGGGTGGTCAGCGCGGTGAAGGTGGGCATGGGGGCGGCTCCGGCGTCCTGAGGGATCGCCAGCGCCTAGCCCCCGCCCGGCCCGCGGTCAAGACGCGGCGACGCCTGTCCCGATCGGGCAGCTGACGCCGGTCCCGCCGATACCGCAGTACCCGCCCGGGTTCTTGGCGAGGTACTGCTGGTGATAATCCTCGGCGAAATAGAACACCGGCGCATCGGTCACCTCGGTGGTGATCGCCCCCAGCCCGGCGCGCTTGAGCTGGTCCGCGTAGACCGCCTTGGAGGCCACCGCCGCCTGCTTCTGCGCCTCGGAATAGGCGTAGATGCCCGAGCGGTACTGCGTGCCGACGTCATTGCCCTGCCGCATGCCCTGCGTCGGGTCGTGGTTCTCCCAGAACACCCGCAGCAGGTCGTCGTAGGAGATCACGGCGGGATCGTAGAACACGCGCACGACCTCGTTGTGGCCGGTCATGCCGGTGCAGACCTCCTTGTAGGTCGGGTTGGGCGTGTGGCCGCCGGCATAGCCGACCATCGTCAACCAGACCCCGTCCAGCTTCCAGAACACCCGCTCGACGCCCCAGAAGCAGCCCATGCCGAACATCGCCTCGGCCATGCCCTCCGGGACATCCGTCGTCAGCGGGCGCCCGGACAGGAAATGGGTCTCGGCGGTCGGGATCGGCTGGGCGCGGCCGGGAAGCGCGTCCTCGGGCCGGGGCATTTCGGCTGGCTTGCGTGACATGAAGAACATCGGGATACTCCTTGTGTCTGCCCAGTCATGTCGCGCCGGAGGGTGCGAAATCAAGGGGAACGGCCGATGCGCAAAGGGATCGTGATCGCGGGGGCGGTCGTCGTCTCGGTGGCCCTGCTGGGCGGTGCCATCTGGGGGCTCGTGATGTCGCTGACGGCCGAGAGCCGCGGCGTGGCGCGCGACTTCGTTCTTCTGGCGACCGACGGCAAGGGCCGCGAGGCCAACGCCCTGCTGCACTCGACGCTGGCCGCGGAGTTGCCGCCGCAGGAACTGGCCGAGATGTTCCGCGGGGCAGCCCCCTACACCGACGTGCGCTTCCACCAGATCGAGGCCAATCCCGGCGGCACCTCGCTGCAAGGCACCGCGCGAACGGTGGACGGCTGCTCCAGCCGGGTCTCGATCGAGGTGTTGGACGGCCGGATCATCGCCTTCGACATCACGCCGCTCTGCCGGCAGTAGCCGCCTATTCCGCCGGGGCGGCGGCGGGGCGAGCGAAGATCGTCTCGTGGCCCGGCTCCGGGTGACGCGGGATCATCAGCGCAAGGCACAGCGACGTCGTCGCCATCGCCGCGGCCAGCAGGTAGACGCTGTCCGGCGACACGATCCACAGATACCCCAGCGCAGCCGGCAGGAAGACCGCCGCGATATGGTTGATGGTGAAGGCGACGGCCGCGGTCGGCGCGATATCGCCCGGATCGGCGATCTTCTGGAAATAGGTCTTCAGCGCGAAAGCGAGCGCGAAGAACATGTGGTCGAGCACGTACAGCGTCGCCGCCACGACCACGCCCCAGCCGAACCAGTAGATCCCGCCGTAGGCGAGGAACACGCAGATCAGGCCGACATACTCGAACGCGAGCGCATTGCGCTCGCCGAACCGGGCGACGGCTTTGCCCATCAGCGGCGCGAACAGCATGTTGGCGAGGTAGTTGATCAGGAACAGCGCGGTGACCTCGTGGACCTGGAACCCGAACTGCTGGACCATCATGAAGGCGGCGAAGACCGTGAAGATCTGCCGCCGCGCGCCGGACATGAACTGCAGCGCGTAATAGAGCCAGTAGCGCCGCCGCAGGACCATCTTCTTGGTCTGCGGGTTGGGGGCCTCGAACTGCGGATAGGCGACGTAGCAGAACAGCGCGATCAGCGCGGTCGCACCGCCCGAGACGGTGTAGACGAAGGCATAGCTGAGGTCGAAGAGCTTCCACGTCACGACCAGCGCGCCGTAGCTCAGCAGCGACGCCCCCGACCCCGCCGCCACGATCCAGCCCAGCGTCTGCGGGGCACGCGCCTTGTCGAGCCATTGCAGTTGCAGCGACTGGTTGACCGTTTCGTAGTAGTGAAAGCCGATCGAGCTGAGCAGCGTCAGCACCATGATGCCGCCCACGGTCGGGAAATAGCCCGTCGCGGCGGAGGCGGCACCGAGCAGGAACAGCGACAGGATGCCGAGACGCTGCTCCCGGATGAAGAGGATCAGGAAGATCACCCCGATCGCCAGGAAGCCGGGGATCTCGCGCACCGTGTGCAGCCAGCCGATCTGGACGCCGTCGAACTTCGCCGCCTCGATGACGAAGTTGTTGAGCAGCGCCGACCATGTGGCGAACGCGAGCGGCATCGCGAAGGCCATCAGGAACAGCAGCGAAACGGGCTGACGCCACCGGGGCAAATGGCGGGCGTCGTCGAGACGGACGATCTTCATGAGATCAGCCCATACGCCTGTCCCGCGCGTCTGGCGAGTGTCCACATGCGCACGGTTCGCACAGGATCG
>JAUHZL010000290.1 GCA_030425945.1 Alphaproteobacteria bacterium
GCGCGATCGACACGGCGGCGGACGGAACCATGGCAGAGCTTCTTCTGGTGCGGCACGGGCAGGCACAGTCGAAGGCGCGCGACGCCGCCTCCTACGATTCGCTGTCCGAGCTGGGCCAGCTTCAGGCACGCTGGCTGGGGGACTGGCTGCGCCAGACCAACGGGCACTTCGACCGCGTCATCACCGGCAGCCTGCACCGCCAGCGCCAGACCGCCGAGGCGATGGGCTACGGCGCGCAGCGGGAAGAGGATGCCCGCTGGAACGAGCTCGACTATTTCGGGATGTCGCAGGCGATGGAGGCGCAGCACGGCCTGCCGTTTCCGCACAGCCCCGACCACTTCGCCGAGCATGCCCCGCAGCTGTTCCAGGCCTGGCAGGACGGGCGCCTGCGCGATGTCGAGGAAACCTGCGACGCCTTCATGGACCGCGTCCGGACCGCCCTGATGGACGCCGCCGCCCCCGGCGGGCGGGTGCTGGTGGTGACGTCCGGCGGCGTCATCGGCGCGGTGGCGCGCCAGCTTCTGGGTCTTGACGTGGCGGGCATGACGAAGGTCGTCCTGCATGTCGCCAACTCCTCGACCCACCGGATCGAGGTGATCCGCGGCACCCCCTACCTGAACGGGTTCAACGGGATGGCGCACCTCGCCGCCCCGGACCGCGCCCATGCCCGCACCTATGTCTGAGGAGATCCCGTCATGACCCATCTGTGGGTTCGCGCCGAACAGCGCCCGCACGAGGAACGGGTCGGCCTGACCCCCGACGGCGCTGCCGCGCTGATCGCGAAGGGTCTGCGCGTGACCGTCGAGGAAAGCCCGGTGCGTGCGATCCCGATCGACGGCTACCGCACCGCCGGGGCCGAGATCGCGCCTGCCTTCTCGTGGCCCGACGCCCCGGCCGACGCCATCGTCTTCGGCCTGAAGGAATTGCCCGAGGACGGCACGCCGCTGCAGCACCGGCACATCATGTTCGGCCATGCCTACAAGGGCCAGCCGGCCGGACAGGTCCTGCTGCAACGCTTCAAAGCGGGGGGCGGCACGCTCTACGACCTCGAATACCTCGTGGACGAGGCCGGTCGCAGGGTCGCGGCTTTCGGCTACTGGGCGGGCTACGCGGGTGCGGCGGTCTCGACGCTGGCCTATGTCGCGCAGGCGAACGGCGGGCTCTGCGGCCCGGTCTCGACCTACGCGGACGCGAAAACGATGCAGGCCGAGATCGGCGCCGCGCTCGACGCGCTGGGGACGGCCCGGCCGCGCGCCCTGATCATCGGGGCGCTCGGGCGTGTCGGGACCGGGGCCGGGGATTTCTGCGCGCAGATAGGCATGGAGATCACCCGCTGGGACATGGCCGAGACCGCGCACGGCGGCCCGTTCCCCGAGGTGCTGGCGCACGAGCTGTTCTTCAACTGCATCCTCGCCCGCCCCGGTTGCCCGGTGTTCGTTCCGCAGGAGGCCAAGACCGCCCCGCGGGCGCTGCGCGTCATCGGCGACATCGCCTGCGATCCGACCAGCGACTTTTCCCCGATCAAGGTCTACGACCGCGCCACCGATTGGGAAGCCCCGGCGCTGCGCGTCCACGACGCCCCGCCGCTGGACGTGATGGCCATCGACAACCTGCCGTCGCTGTTGCCGGTCGAAAGCTCGCAGGACTACGCCGGGCAACTCCTGCCCTCGCTGCTGACGCTTGACGCGCTCGGGAGCGGCGTGTGGGCTCGCGCGAAGGCAGATTTCGATACACATGTTGCGCGGCTCTGACCGGCGCGAAGGGAGACAGGACATGACCATCCATTGGTGCGGCACCGGCCTCAGCGCGATCCCGGGCCTGCGGAAACTGATCGAGGCGGGACATCCGGTGCAGGTCTGGAACCGGACCACCGACAAGGCCCGGGCCGCCGTCGGTGATCTGACCGACGCCATTTCCGCGTTCGACATGGACGCGCTCGGCGGTGCATTGGCGGCAGGCGACGTGGTGGTCTCGATGCTGCCCGCCGACCAGCACGTGCCGCTGGCGAAGCTGTGCCTGTCCAAGGGGGCGCATTTCGTGTCGTCAAGCTACATCGCGCCGGAGATGCGCGCGCTCGACGCCGAGGCCCGCGAGAAGGGCCTGTGCGTGGTGAACGAGTTCGGTCTCGATCCGGGCATCGACCACCTGATGGCCCATGCGCTGATGGCCGAATACCGCGCCAGCGCCGCCTTCGACCCGGACAACACGCTCGACTTCCTCAGCTATTGCGGCGGCGTGCCGAAGGTGCCCAACCCGTTCCGCTACAAGTTCTCGTGGTCGCCGCTCGGCGTGCTGAAGGCCTTGCGCTCGCCCTCGGTCTCGATCCGCGACGGCGCGGTGTTCGAGGTTGCGCGGCCCTGGGATGCACTGGCCACCTACACCGCCCCGCTGCCGGAGCCCGAGGACTTCGTCGTCTACCCGAACCGCGACTCGCGGCCCTTCATGGCCGAGTACGGGTTCGACGCCGGATGGCCGGTGCGCACCTTCGTGCGCGGCACCCTGCGGCTCGATGGCTGGGCCGAGGCCTGGGCGGACGTGTTCAAGGAGATCGAGACGCTCAGCGGCCCGGAGGGCGATGCCCGGCTCAAGGAGATGTCGGACCAGTTCTGGCGCGAGAATGCCTATGATCCGGGCGAGCCGGACCGGGTGATCCTTTGCGTGGACCTGCGGGCCGAGAAGGACGGCGCGGTCGTGTGGCACAAGACCTACGTCATGGATGCGTGGGGCGATGCGCGCGGCACGGCGATGGCGCGGCTGGTGTCGGTGCCGGTGGCGCTGGCCGTCGAGGGCGTGCTGGCCGGGAAGCTGAACCCGGGCGTGCAGGCCGCCCCCAGCGCCCCGGACCTCGTGTCGGAGTGGCTCGGCGAGGTCGCCGGGCTTGCCCAGCACCTGGCCCTCGTCGACCGCAGGGCCTGAGGCGCGTCAGTCGCGCAGGTGATCCTCGGCATCGGCGACGTCGATGCCGAGGGCGTCCAGCCCGTCTTCGAGGTAGTCCGCAAGCTCGGGGATACCGCCCAGGTACTCCTCGGTCGGCGCGGTCGCCTCGGCGGCGGCGGTTTGCAGGGCCTCGCCCAGCTCGTCGGCCCCGAAGGTCTCGCGGCCGATCCACATGCAGGCGACGAGGCTGATCTGCTCGTCCTCGTTCAGACCGGCGATGTAATCCGCGACGCGGGGCGACTCGGGCCCGTATTCGCGGGCGAGCGCGATGACGCGCACGACCTTCCCAGTACTGATTTCGAGCATGCCGCCCTCCTCCGTGAAGCAGGGGACATGGTCTGCCCGTTCGGCGCGGCTTTGCAAGCGGAAAACCCGTCGCAGGGTCAGGCGCCGAACAGCCGGAAATAGAGCGCGTCGGGCAGGAACTGGCTGCCCCGGAACACGAGACTGAACAGGCGCGGGAAGCTGATCTTGAAGCGCCGCGTTTCCATGAAATCGACCATGATCCGGGCAGCCTGGTCCGGGTCCATGATGAAGGGCATCGAGAAGTCGTTCTTTTCGGTCAGCCGGGTCCGGATGAAGCCGGGATTGGCGATCTGCACCCGCACGCCGGTCTTGCGCAGATCGCACTGCATCGACTCGGCCAGCGCCATCACCCCCGCCTTGGAGGCGGCATAGCCGATCGCGCCGGGCAGGCCGCGGAACCCGGACAGCGAGCCGGTCAGCACGATGTGCCCGCCGTTCCGCGCGACCATGTCGCCGATCACGGCCCCCACGACCCGGGCGGCCCCGGTGAAGTTGATGTCGCACATCGCCTCGACCTCGGAGGCGACCCACTTGTCCGCGCCCTGCGGCCAGTAGACCCCGGCGAGGAACACGACGCCGTCGATCCGGTCGGCCTGCGCGGCGGCGGCTTCGACCGAGGCGCGGTCGGCGATATCGACCGGGACCACCTCCGCCGGACCGGGCAGGCTGTCGGCGAGCTCGGCCAGGCGGTCGGCATTGCGCGCGGACAGGATCAGATGCGCGCCGCGGCGGCTCATCTCCTCGGCCACGGCGCGGCCCAGCCCTTCGGAGGCCCCGACGAGCCAATAACGTTTCCCGGTCCAGATGCTCACATCGGTCTCCTCAGGCGGCGCGGCTGTCGCGCGCCTGTTCGGCGGCCAGCGGGCGCATGGTCGCCACCAGCTCGGCCACGGTCAGCCCGAACTTGCGGAACTGGCTGCGGTTCATGATGACGCCGTTTTCCATCAGGTACATCCAGTCGACCACGTCGAGGACATGGCCGCCCGAATCCTCGGGCAGGCGGATGCGGTAGTCGAGGCGCACGCCCGGCCCGGACTGACGGCCGCTGCCCG
>JAUHZL010000291.1 GCA_030425945.1 Alphaproteobacteria bacterium
GCTGCGTGACGATAGAAAACCGCGTCAAACAAGCATGCTTTCTGCGCCAAGGCGCCCGAAGACAAACCCGGACAGTCGCGCCGAAAGGAAACCGTTCTGCACAGCCGACTTCTTCAGCGGCCTGTTAAGTCGAGACATCTCTGCCCGCCACGGACTGGGGTCGATCTCACCGTACGGAACCCCTGCGCCAGAGCTGTTTCGCGCTGCTTCTATCTGTTCCTTCCAAGCCTGAACGACACCAAGAACCCTGATGCGGGCCTGAGCCAAGGAGTCGGTCTCAAGCGACTTGACCAGCCGACGCTTACCGATGACCGCCCGCACATCCTTGGGGACATCTAGGACAGCATACCAGCGGCGACGACGTCGTTCCAAGAACTGAGGCAAGGTTGGGTTCCCTTTGCGATTCCCCACACGTTTACCCCACACGTTATGGTCTTGGCAGCCTTATTTTCTTGTTTTATTGCAGGGTTCGGCCGCATGGCGCATAATCCCTGTCTCTCCGCCACTTTCCCCTTCCTGACGGGCATTTGCGATCCGGACCGGTGCCCCTGGCGCGCGGTCCCCATGACGCCGACCGGGCGCCCGTGAGCGCCCGGCCTTCCGACCCTCGCGGGCCCGGTCATTCGAGGATGGCAGCCTGGTAGGCGCTGGCGTCGATGATTCCGAAAAAGGCCCCCATTTCAGGCATCTGGGACAGCGCGCCGAGGGCCGACATGAACTCGGCCTGGCTTTCCCAGCCGATCATCACCACGCGCTGGCCGTCCGCCGTCAAAAACTCGCGGTCGAAGATGTAGCCGGGCTGTTCCGCCACGCGGCCGAAGAACCCGGCGCGGGCGGCGTCGAAGGCGTCCTCGTACCCGGCTTTCGGGGTCCGCACCGCAACTTCAAGCACTTGGCCGGGCAAGTTGATGTACTCTTCGAGCAGGAAGGTCCCGCCATCGGCCGGCGCGACCTGAACGAAGGCCTGCAGGGTGACCTTCTCGAAGAAGCTCTGCACCACCGGCATCGTCATCATCGCCTGCGCGGCGGCGCCGAACGCCTCGATCGAGGACCAGCGCGTCAGGCCGACGTAGACCGGCAGCGGTCCCGGTTCGGGGAAGGTGAAGAACGCCTTCAGGGTCCAGTCGGCCTCGACCCCCGGGGTCTGCGCGAGGCCGTCGAGCAGCGGCGCGCGCGCGGCGGTCCAGTCGGCGACATCGCCGTTCTTCACTTCCTGAATGGCGATTTCGTAGACGGGTCCGGTCAAGGCGGCCTCCTGAGCCTGGGGTGCGCCGGCCATCAGGGCGAGGGCGGCGGAAAGGGCGAGACGGTTCAGCATGCTGTCCTCCATGCATGGGAATGGCGCCACTGTGCCCGGCCCGCCCGCTGCTAACCATTTACGACCTTCCCATCATATTGTTAGCTTATGCCTATGAGTGATCTGGACCTCCTGCGCCCGATGCTGGCCTTCGCGACGGTGGTCGAGACGGGAAGTTTCCGCGCCGCCGCCGACCGGCTGGCGCTGTCACCGCCCTATGTCAGCCAGATGGTCTCGGACCTCGAAGCGCGGCTGGGGCGGCAACTGCTCTACCGTTCGACCCGGCGCATCGCCCTGACGGCCGAGGGCGAGGCCTTCCTGCCCCACGCCCGCACCCTGTCGGAGGCTTTCGTGCAGGGGCTCGACACCGTGCGCGATGCCCGGCGCGGGCTGACCGGGCGCTTGCGCCTGTCGGCCCCCACGGTGCTGGCCAGCCCGGCCTTCGCCCGCGTGGTCAGCGGCTTCGCGGCCGACCACCCCGGGATCAGGCTGGAAATCGACATGGACGACCGGGCCATCGATCCCGTGGCAGCCCAGGTCGACCTGGCGCTGCGGATCGGCGATCCGGGCGAGGACCCGCGCCTGGCCCGCAAGCTGTTCACGACGCGCGGTGTCCTGTGCTGCGCCCCCGCGCTGGCGCCGACGCTGCGGACCCCGGCGGATCTGGACGGGCTGACCTGGATCCGGTCGCCGAGCACGCCGCCCCGCCTGACCCTGCGCGGGCCGGACGGGCAGGATCACGGCGCAACGCCCGAGCGGCAGATGGTCGTCAACAACGCCGCGTTGGTCCGGAGCCTGTTGCGGGACGGGGGCTGTTACGCGCTTTTCCCCGAGTTCACGGTGCGGGACGCGCTGGACACGGGGCAGCTCGGCATCGCCTGCCCCGACTGGTCGGTTCCCGGGGTCAGCGTTCATGCGCTCTATACGGAACGGCGCACCGCGCTGACCAATGCGCGGGCCTTCGTCGATCATGTGCAGGTCAGCCTGGCGGCGATGGACGACCCTCCGGCCCCGGGCTGAGCGCCCCGCGCCCAATCCCGTCAGCGCAGGACGAACATCCGGGCCAGACCCATGTTGTCGCGCACGAGCTCGTCGAGCGAGACGCGGTCGAGCGTGTCGTAGAAGGCCTCCAGCGCGGAGGAGAGCACCCCGCGCAACCGGCAGACCGAGACGATGGGGCAGGTTCCGCCGTCGGGCTGGAAGCATTCGGCAAAGGCCGAGTCCGCCTCGAAGATCCGGGTGACCTCGCCCACGTTGATGTCGGCCGGGTCGCGGGCGAGGCGGATGCCGCCGCCCCTGCCCCGGACCGTCCGGATCAGGCCCTGGTGCCCGAGCGTGTTGATCACCTGCCCCAGATGGTTCTCGGAGGCATTGCAGCGTTCCGCCACTTCCGCCGTCCGCACCGTGCGGTCCGCGTTCAGGGCGCAGAACATCAGCGTGCGCATCGCGAGATTCGTGCGGGTGGTCAGACGCATGGCCGGGACTCCTCGGCCGCCGCCGAAAGTTGACACCCCGACTGTATCACCCGGCTGACGGGCAAACAATTCCTATCTTTGAGTTGTGCAAGATGCGAAGCACACGTCCAGCGTGTAAAACCACATCGCCGCACACGCCTTCAGGTCCCGGACGGGTCCGGAGTTGCCCGCCCCCGGAACCCGGTCGCCACCACGAACTTCTCCGAAGAGTCGCTGCGGCTGGCCGGCGGCTTGACGTTCGCGACCTTGTCGAAGCGCTGCTTCAGGGTCGCCTGAAGCCCCTGCTCGGCCCCGCCGGCGAGGACCTTGGCGACGAAGGTGCCGCCCGGACTGAGAACGTCGAAGGCCAGTTCGGCCGCGGCCTCGCACAGCGCGATGATCCGCAGGTGGTCGGTCTGCTGGTGCCCCGACGACGCCGCCGCCATGTCCGACATCACCACGTCCGCCTCGCCGCCGAGCCAGGCCTTGACCTTGTCGTCGGCGCCCTCCTCGAGAAAGTCGAGAACGTGGATCTCCGCGCCCGCGATCGGCTCGACCTCCTGCAGGTCGATGCCGAGGACGGTGCCGCGCGCCTTGCCGGACGTCTCGCCGAGCGCGTTGACCCGGCGCACCGCGACCTGCAGCCAGCCGCCCGGCGCGCAGCCGAGGTCCACCACCCGCGCCCCCGGCACGAGGAAGCGGTACTTGTCGTCCAGTTCGAGGATCTTGTAGGCCGCGCGCCCGCGATAGCCTTCGCGCCGGGCCGCCTGCACGTAGGGGTCATTGAGCTGGCGTTGCAGCCAGCGGGTCGAGGAGCTCTTGCGCCCCCGCGCAGTCTTGACCTTGACGGTCAGGTCGCGCGTGCCGCGTCCGCTTGTGCCGGGTTTCTTGACCATTGCTCGTGTTCCGTATCCTGAACCGTCGCCCTGCCCCGAAGCCGCGCGCGGCGCAACCCCCGGCCGCTCAGAACGGACCGTCTTCCAGCACGCCGTCGGCGCTCATCTGCGCATAGAGCAGCCCCTCGCGCAGGCCCCGGTCGGCCACCGTCAGCCGGTCGGTGGGCCAGACCCGCAGGAGCGCCTGCAGGATCGCCGCCCCCGACATGATCAGCGAATGCCGGTCGCGGCCGATGCGCGGGTCCTCGCGCCGCCCGACGGGTCCCAGCGCGAGGTAGCTCTGGATCACCCGGTCGATCTGGTCCGAGGTCATCCGGAGACCGTCCACCTTGTTCCGGTCGTAGCGCTTCAGCCCCAGGTGCGAGGCCGCCACCGTGGTGACCGTGCCCGAGGTGCCGATGATCTGGAACCCGTCGCGGACCTGGTCGGGCTCGTTGTAGGGGCTGAACTCGGACAGGTTCTCCTCGAAGAACCAGCTCATCAGGGCGAAGCGCGCGGGGTCGTCCTTCACGTCCTCGAACTGGTCCTTCAGCGTCGCCACGCCGAGCGGCACGCTGATCCAGTCCACCACCTTGGCCGCCGGGATGTCGCTGGCGGCCCCGTCGAATC
>JAUHZL010000292.1 GCA_030425945.1 Alphaproteobacteria bacterium
CGTATCTCACATGGGACAGGTGCTGCTGCACCCGCTCTCGGGCGGGGTGGCCGAGGCCGCGACGGCGCTGGAGAAGCTGGTGCCCGTGGACGTGGCCGGGCTGCCCGCCGGGCGCCAGCGCTACGCGATGTTCACCACCGAGGCGGGCGGCATCCTCGACGACCTGATGGTGGCGAACCGGGGCGACCACCTGTTCCTCGTCCTCAACGCGGCGAACGCGGCGGCGGGGATCGCCCATCTCGGGCAGTTGCGCGGGATCACCGTCGAACCGGTGACCGACCGCGCGTTGCTGGCCCTGCAGGGCCCCGCCGCCGAATGTGCCCTGAACGCGCTGGTGCCCGGTGTCGCGGAGATGCGCTTCATGGATGCCGCGACGCTCGACAGCCCCTTCGGCGCGCTCTGGATCACCCGCTCGGGCTATACCGGCGACGACGGCTACGAGATCTCGGTGCCCGCCGATCAGGCCGTCGGGCTGGCCCGCGCCCTGCTGGCGGTCGACGGCGTGGTGCCGGTCGGCCTCGGCGCGCGGGACTCGCTGCGGCTGGAGGCCGGGCTGCCCCTGCACGGGCAGGACATCACCGAGGCGACCGACCCGGTCGCTGCCGATCTCGGCTGGGCGATCCAGAAGGTCCGCCGCACCGGCGGCGCGCGCGCGGGCGGCTTCCCCGGCGCGGGGCCGATCCTTGCCGCGCTGGCCGAGGGCCCGTCCCGCCGCCGCGTCGGCCTCAGCCCGGAGGGCCGCGCCCCGATGCGGGCGGGCACGCCGCTCTTTGCCACCGAAACCGCCACGGTGCCGGCGGGCGAGGTCACCTCCGGCGGCTTCGGCCCCTCGGTCGGCGCGCCGATCTCGATGGGCTACGTCACCGCCGACCTGACCGCCCCCGGCACAGGGCTCTTCGGCCAGGTGCGCGGCAAGCGCCTGCCGGTCACCGTCGTCCCGCTTCCCTTCCGTCCCGCAACCTACAAACGCTGAGCTTTCCGATGAAATACACCGAAGAACACGAATGGCTGAACCCCGAGGGCGAGCTGATCGTCGTCGGCATCACCGAGCACGCCGCCACCCAGCTGGGCGACATCGTCTTCGTGGACCTGCCCGAGCCGGGCACGACCGTGTCGAAGGGCGACGAGATCGTCGTCATCGAGAGCGTCAAGGCCGCCTCGGACATCCTCGCCCCGCTCGACGGCGAGATCGTCGAGGTCAATGAGGCGCTCGCCGACAACCCGGCGCTGGTCAACGAGGACCCGCTGGAAGGCGGCTGGTTCTTCAAGATGAAGCCCGCCGACATGACCGAGCTCGACAGCCTGATGAGCGAGTCCGAGTACATGGACTTCATCGGCTAAGCCCTTCACGACACACAGGTTCATCATGGTCTACACCCCCACCGAATACCTGCCCTACGACTTTGCGAACCGACGCCACATCGGCCCCTCGCCCGAGGAGATGGCCGAGATGCTGGCTGCGGTGGGGGTGACGCACCTCGACGCGCTGATCGACGAGACCGTGCCGTCCGACATCCGGCAGGCCGCGCCGCTCGACTTCGGCAAGCCGCTCTCGGAACGCGAGATGCTCTTCCACATGCAGCAGGTGGCGCAGAAGAACCGGATGGTCGTCTCGCTGATCGGCCAAGGCTACTACGGCACCGTCACGCCGCCCGCCATCCAGCGCAACATCCTCGAGAACCCGGCCTGGTACACCGCCTATACCCCCTACCAGCCCGAGATCAGCCAGGGCCGCCTCGAGGCGCTCCTGAACTTCCAGACGCTGGTCTGCGACCTGACCGGGCTTGACGTGGCGAACGCCTCGCTGCTGGACGAGGCGACCGCCTGCGCCGAGGCGATGACCATGGCGCAGCGCGTGGCCAAGTCGAAGGCGCCCGCCTTCTTCGTGGACGAGAACTGCCACCCGCAGAACATCGCCGTGATGCAGACCCGCGCGGCCCCTCTGGGCATCGAGATCATCGTCGGCGCGCCCGAGACGCTCGACCCCGAGGCGGTCTTCGGCGCGATCTTCCAGTACCCCGGCACCTATAGCGGCCTGACCGACTTTTCCCCGCAGATCGAGGCGCTGCACGGCGCCAGGGCACTGGGGATCGTGGTCGCGGACCCGCTGGCGCTGACGCTCCTGAAGGAACCGGGCGCGATGGGCGCCGATATCGCGGTCGGCTCGATGCAGCGCTTCGGTGTGCCGATGGGCTTCGGCGGCCCGCATGCCGCCTACATGGCCTGCAAGGACGCGCTGAAGCGCGCGATGCCGGGCCGGATCGTCGGTGTTTCGGTCGATAGCCACGGCCACCGCGCCTACCGGCTGAGCCTGCAGACCCGCGAACAGCACATCCGGCGCGAGAAGGCGACCTCGAACGTCTGCACGGCGCAGGCCCTGCTGGCGGTGATCGCCTCGTTCTACGCCGTCTTCCACGGACCGAAGGGCCTGCGCGCCATCGCGCAACGCATCCACCGCAAGACCGTGCGGCTGGCCAAGGGGCTGGAGGCCGCCGGTTTCACCGTCGGCCCGGACGCCTTCTTCGACACCATCACCGTGGACGTGGGCCTGCTGCAGCGCGGTGTGCTGCAGGCGGCGGTGCGCGAGGGCGTCAACCTGCGCAAGGTCGGCCGCACGAAGATCGGCATCTCGCTCGACGAGCGCACCCGCCCCGAGACCGTCGAGGCGGTGTGGCGCGCCTTCGGGATCGAGCGCAAATGCGAGGGCGTCGAGGCGGAGTACCGCGTGCCCGACCCGCTGATCCGGCAGAGCGACTACCTGACCCACCCGATCTTCCACATGAACCGGGCCGAGACCGAGATGATGCGCTACATGCGCCGCCTCGCCGACCGCGACCTGGCGCTCGACCGGGCGATGATCCCGCTCGGCTCCTGCACGATGAAGCTGAACTCGGCCGCCGAGATGATGCCGATCACCTGGCCCGAGTTCGCCCTGATGCACCCCTTCGCCCCGGCCGACCAGGCCGAGGGCTATGCCGAGATGATCGCCGACCTGTCGCAGAAGCTCTGCACGATCACCGGCTATGACGCGATGTCGATGCAGCCGAACTCGGGCGCGCAGGGGGAATACGCGGGCCTCCTGACCATCGCCGCCTGGCACCGGGCGCGCGGTGACCATCAGCGCAAGGTCTGCCTGATCCCGGTTTCGGCGCATGGCACCAACCCCGCCAGCGCCCAGATGGCCGGGATGGAGGTCGTCGTGGTGAAGTCCGCCGACAACGGCGACATCGATCTCGACGACTTCCGCGCGCGCGCCGCGGCGGCGGGCGACCGGCTGGCCGCCTGCATGATCACCTACCCCTCGACCCACGGCGTCTTCGAGGACACCGTGCGCGAGGTCTGCCGGATCACCCATGAGCACGGCGGGCAGGTCTACCTCGACGGCGCGAACCTGAACGCGCTGGTCGGCCTGGTGAAACCGGGCGAGATCGGCGCCGATGTGAGCCACCTGAACCTGCACAAGACCTTCTGCATCCCGCATGGCGGCGGCGGCCCGGGGATGGGCCCGATCGGCGTCAAGGCGCATCTCGCGCCCTACCTGCCGGGCCACCCCGAAACCGGCGGCACCGAGGGACCGGTCAGCGCGGCGCCCTGGGGCTCGGCCTCGATCCTGCCGATCTCCTGGGCCTATTGCCTGATGATGGGCGGGGCGGGCCTGACGCAGGCGACCAAGGTGGCGATCCTGAACGCGAACTACATCGCAGCCCGGCTGGCCGAGGCCTTTCCGATCCTCTACCGGGGCAGCAAGGGGCGTGTCGCGCACGAGTGCATCCTCGACATCCGGGGCCTGACCGAGACCACCGGCGTGACCGTGGACGACATCGCCAAGCGCCTGATCGACAACGGCTTCCACGCGCCGACGATGAGCTGGCCGGTGGCCGGCACGCTGATGGTCGAGCCGACCGAGTCCGAGACGAAGGCCGAGCTGGACCGGTTCTGCGACGCGATGCTGGCGATCCGCGCCGAGATCGCAGAGGTGGAAGAGGGCCGCATCGCCATCGAGGCGAGCCCCCTGCGCCACGCGCCGCACACCGTCGAGGACCTCGTCGGCGACTGGGACCGCGCCTACTCGCGCGAGGTGGCCTGCTTCCCGGCGGGCGCCTTCCGGATCGACAAGTACTGGCCGCCGGTCGGCCGCGTCGACAACGTCTGGGGCGACCGGCACCTGGTGTGCACCTGCCCGCCGCTGGAGGCCTATGCCGAGGCGGCCGAGTAGGACCGGGCTTCGGCCGTGACCGGATGGGA
>JAUHZL010000293.1 GCA_030425945.1 Alphaproteobacteria bacterium
GTCAGCGCAACGAGTTGTTTCATTCCATGATCCTCCCAGATCGCGAATGCCGGGGCCAACCGGCAGGCTCCCGAGCGCGCCTCCTCAAACGCGCTCGATGATCTTCTCGCCGAACAGGCCCTGCGGCCGGAACAGCAAAACGACGAGGGCCAGCATGTAGGCGAACCAGGCTTCTGTCGAGCCGCCCAGCAGCGGCTGACCCCAATAGATTTCGAACAGCTTCTCCAGCAGGCCGATCGCCAGCCCGCCGATGATCGCGCCGCTGATCGACTCGAGCCCGCCCAGCATCAGAACCGGCAGCGCCTTGTAGGCGATGATCTCTAGCGCGAAGCTGACCCCGGCCCGCGCGCCCCAGGCGATGCCCGTGACCAGCGCGATGACCCCGGCGAGGAACCACACCAGCACCCAGATCGTCTGCAGCGAGATGCCGACCGACAGCGCGGCCTGGTGATCGTCGCCCAGCGCCCGGATCGCGCGGCCCATCTGGGTCTTGTTCAGGAACAGCAGCAGCGCGCCGACCAGCGCCACGGCGGCCACGACCACCGTGATGTCGAGATGCTGCAGCAGCAGGAAGCCGCCGAACGGCTCCAGCACCACGTCCCCCGTGGGGATGCCGAGATCGGCGGTGATCATCACCTTGTTCTCGCCGCCGAAGATCAGCTCGCCGGTGCCGATCAGGAACAGCGTGATCCCGATCGTCGCCATGAACAGGATGATGTCGGGCTGGCCGACCAGCGGCCGCAGCACCACGCGCTCGATGGCGACGGCGATGCCGAACATCACCACCAGCGTCAGCGCGACCGAGACCCAGGCGGGGACGCCGAGCGCGTGCAGCCCGACGAGCGTCAGCGCCGCGAACACCACCATGATGCCCTGCGCGAAGTTGAAGATCCGGGACGACCGGAAGATCAGCACGAAGCCCAGCGCGATCAGCGCGTAGAGCACGCCCGAGACCAGCCCCTCCCACAGCACCTGCAGCAGGAAATCGGGGGCCGCCCACATGTCGGCGAAGGGCTCGATCAGGATTTTCGAGAGCATGTCCATGGTTAAGAATCCCCTGTCCCTGCGTACGCACGCACCGACGTGATACCGACGTCATACCGACGTGAAACCGACCCGCTTTTCATCAGTGCGGAACCCCCAGATACGCGTCGATGACGTCCTGGTTGCGGCGCACCTCGTCGGGCGGCCCGTCGCCGATCTTGCGACCGTAATCCATCACGACCACCCGGTCCGAGATGTCCATGACCACGCCCATGTCATGCTCGATCAGCACGATGGTGGTCCCGAACTCGTCGTTCACATCGAGGATGAAGCGGCACATGTCCTCCTTCTCTTCGACGTTCATCCCCGCCATCGGCTCGTCCAGCAGCAGGATCTTGGGATCGGCGGCCAGCGCCCGCGCCAGTTCCACGCGCTTCTTCAGGCCATAGGGCAGACGCCCGACCGGGGTCTTGCGGATGTTCTGGATCTCGAGGAAATCGATCACCTTTTCAACGACTTCCCGGTTCTCGATCTCTTCCCGCTGGGCCTTACCCCACCACAGCGCCTGCGACAGCAGCCCGGCGTGCATGTGGGTCAGCCGCCCGGTCATCACGTTGTCGAGCACCGTCATCCCCTCGAAGAGGGCGATGTTCTGGAAGGTCCGGGCGATGCCTTGGCGCGCCACCTCGTAGGGCTTCACCGGCGGCCGCTTCGCGCCTTTGTACCAGATCTCGCCCTCTTGCGGCGTGTAGAAGCCCGAGATGATGTTCAGCATCGAGGACTTGCCAGCCCCATTCGGCCCGATGATCGCGCGGATCTCGCCTTCGCGGATGTCGAAGCTGATGTCCTTGATCGCCGTAACCCCACAAAATCGCAGGGTAATATTGCGCATCTCCAGCACGGTCGGCCCGATGGTCCGGCCGTCGGCGGTGACGAAGGGTTCGTGGTTCAGCTCGGTCATTCCGCGGCCATCCTCTGCGCGCCCGCGGGCACCACCGCGGCGTCGAGCACCTTCAGCGTCGCCCGGATCCGGCCCTTGCGGCCATCCTCGTAGGTCACTTCGGTTTCGGTCGTCACCTGCCCGGAGCCGTCATAGAGCGCCGTCAGCAGATCGTGGTACTTCTCCTCGATGATCCGGCGGCGCACCTTGCGGGTCCGGGTCAGCTCGCCGTCGTCGGCGTCGAGTTCCTTGTGCAGCACCAGGAAGCGGCGGATCTGGCAGCCCGACAGCATGTCGTCCCCGGCGACCGAGGCATTGACCTCTTCGATATGCGCCTTGATCTGCGCAAGCACCTGAGGATGCTGGGACAATTCCTGGTAGCTGGCATAGGCGATGTTGTTCCGTTCGGCCCAGTTCCCGACCGCCGTCAGGTCGATGTTGATGAAGGCCGTGCAGTAGTCCTTGGCGTTGCCGAACACGACGGCTTCAAGAATGTTCGGGAAGAACTTCAGCTTGTTCTCGACATACTTGGGCGCGAACAGGCTGCCGTCCGCCATCTTGCCGACGTCCTTGGCGCGGTCGATGATCCGCAGGTGCCCGGTGTCCGGCTCGATGAAGCCCGCGTCGCCGGTGGCCACCCAGCCCTCGGCGTCCTTGGTCGAGGCGGTGCTTTCGGGGTTCTTGTAGTAGGACTGGAACACGCCGGGCGAGCGGTAGAACACCTCGCCATTCTCGGCGATGCGGATCTCGACCCCCGGCGAGGGCACGCCCACGGTATCGGGCCGCACCTCGTGGTCCGGTTGCTGGGTGATGAACACCGACGCCTCGGTCTGACCGTAGAGCTGCTTCAGGTTGATCCCGAGCGCCCGGTAGAAGTCGAAGATTTCCGGCCCGATCGCCTCGCCCGCCGTGTAGCCCACGCGCACCCGGGTGAAGCCCAGCGCGTTCTTCAGCGGGCCGTAGACCAGGAACTCGCCCAGCCGGTAGCGCAGGCGATCCAGCCCGCTGACCGGCTTGTCGTCGAGGATCGCGGGACCCACCCGACGCGCCAGCCCCATGAAGTGGTCGAACATCCGCTTCTTGAAGCGACCGGCATCCTCCATGCGGATCATGATGTTGGTCAGCTGGGTCTCGAAGATGCGCGGCGGGGCGAAATAGTAGCTCGGCCCGATCTCGCGCAGGTCGGTCATCATGGTGTCCGGCGACTCCGGGCAGTTGACGCAGAAGCCTGTCCAGTAGGCCTGCCCGATCGAGAAGATGAAATCGCCCACCCAGGCCATCGGCAGGTAGGCGAGCACCTCGTCCTCGGCGCGCAGGCGGTCGAATTCGGACGAGTTCTTCGAGGTCTCGATGATGTTGGCGTGCGACAGCACCACGCCCTTGGGTTTTCCGGTCGTCCCCGAGGTGTAGAGCATGACGCAGGTGTCCGCCCCGGTCTGGGCGTCGAGGCGCGCCTGCAACTCTCCGCGCAGCGCGTCGGCCTTCGCCCGGCCCGCCGCCTGAACATCGGCGTAGGGCGTCAGCTTGCCGTGGTCGTATTTCCGCATGCCGCGCGGATCGAGGTAGATCAGCCGGTCCAGCCCGTGGAGCTGGTCCTGAACGTCGATGACCTTGTCCACCTGCTCCTGGTCGGCGACGACGATGAAGCGCGCCCCGCAGTGGTCGAGAACATAGGCAATCTCTTCGCCCACCGCGTCCTGGTAGAGCGGCACGGGAATGGCTCCGACCGACTGCGCGGCGACCATCGCCCAGTAGAGATAGGGCCGGTTCCGCCCGATGATCGCGATGTGGTCACCGGGGGCCGCGCCCATGTCGAGAAAGCCGAGGGCGAGCGCTTCAACCTCGGCCTGGGTGTCCGCCCAGGTCCAGGTCTGCCAGATGCCGAATTCCTTTTCGCGGTAGGCAGGCTTGTCGCCCATCTTCCGCGCGTTCCGCGCCAACAGTCGCGGAATGGTATCCAGCGCCGCTGACGCAGCCGCCGTAGCTCCCATGACTCCTCCCTTGCCGGATGTCCCGGCCGCCCGCTTGAAACAGGTCTGTGAAACGAGTGTGCGCGAGCCGGTCCCGATACGTCAAATGATTTTTTTGAACAGGTGTTCATATAACCGGATCGAGGCCGAGCCCGACAGCCGGGTTACACCCCGATCCCCTGCCTTTGCGGTTGCTCCCGCCTCGCCGCCGCCTATTGTGCGCGCGATCGACACGGCGGCGGACGGAACCATGGCAGAGCTTCTTCTGGTGCGGCACGGGCAGGCACAGTCGAAGGCGCGCGACGCCGCCTCCTACGATTCGCTGTCCGAGCTGGGCCAGCTTCAGGC
>JAUHZL010000294.1 GCA_030425945.1 Alphaproteobacteria bacterium
CCGTCGCGACTGTAGGCGCTGGCGCCGCTCGGCAGCAGCACCTCGAACCATCCCGCCCCCTCGATCGCCAGGTCGAGGTCGCCGCGCGTCTCGGTCACCGTGCCCTGCTCCAGCGTCATCGACACGGCGGCCGGTCGCACGCCCAGGCCCAGTTGCACCCCGGTCGGCAGGATCGACCCGTCGGCGGCGGCAATGCTGCCCGGGCGGGCCAGTTGCTGGTAGTGCAGGTCGGCAAACTCGGCGCGGCGCGTTTTGTAGCCCGTCGTGTTCATGTTCGCGAGGTTGTTGGAAATGACCTCGACCCGCATCTGCTGGGCGTTCATTCCGGTGGCGGCGATGTGCAATGCGCGCATGGCGGTTCCTTTCCGTGCCTAGCGGCCAAGTGTGTCGATGACGGCGCGGATGCGCTCGTCCTCGCGGTCGATGAACCCCTTGGTGCTTTCGTAACGGCGCTGCACCTCGACGAGGCGCGCCAACTCGGTCACCGCGGACACGTTCGAGCCCTCCAGCATCCCCTGGTGGAAGGTCGCGGTTTCGGCGGGCAGCGTGTCCCCGTCGACGGCGAAGAGCGTGTCCCCGACCCGGCGCAGCGTTCCGGTTTCCGCCGGGAGCGCCGCGCCCAGTTGCGCCAGCGGCCGGCCATCGACGCTGAGGGTGCCGTCCGTGGCCAGGGTAAGATTTGTGGTGCCCGGCGGCACCGTGATCTCGGCCCCGCCGAGGTCCAGCAGCGGGTCGCCCGCGGGCGTCACGATCCGGCCGTCGGGGCTGAGCGAGAACGACCCCGCGCGCGTCAGGTGAACCGCGCCGCCCCGCCCGATCTGAAAGTATCCGGGCCCCTCGAGGGCGAAATCGAGCTCGGCGCCGGTCGGTTGCAGCACGGCCTGGTCCTCGACGATCCGGCGGGCGGTCGGGCGGACCATCGAGATCGAGTCGTGATCCGGGCCGGTCCGCTTCAGGTACTCGGCGAAGATCACCTCCTCGCGGCGGAAGCCGGTCGTGCTGAGGTTGGCGATGTTGTTGGCCACCGCATCGAGGTCGCGCTGCAGCCCGATCTGGCGACTGAGCGCGGTGTAGATCGCGTTATCCATCTCCGGCCCCCGTCACGGCGCGGCCACCAGCGGCAGGACACCGCGCTGGAAGAAGCCGACCAGCATGTCGGTCATGAAGGTCATCGAAACCCAGAACGCCGCCAGCATCGCCGCCACCTTGGGCACGAAGGTCAGGGTCATCTCCTGCACCGAGGTCAGTGCCTGCACGAGGCCGATCCCGAGACCGACGATCAGCGCCACCGCCAGCATCGGCATCGAGATCATCACCGACACCCACAGGCCCTGACGCAGGACGTCGTAGAGGATCGCGTCACTCATCGTCACACCGGCATCCTGAGGATTTCCTGGTAGGCCTCGACCACCTTGTCGCGCACGGTGACGGCCGTCTCGACCGCCAGTTCGGTCTGGGCCAGGGCCTGCACCAGCGCGGTGGGATCGGCCTTGCCGGTCAGCGCGTCGCGGGCGGTCGTCTCGCCCTGGCGCAGCGTCTCGACGAACCCGGCGACGCCCTGCTGGACGGCCCCGGCGGCGTCCGGCTGCACCTTCTGGCGCATCCCGGCATAGAGGCTTGCGGCGGCTGCGGCTCGGAAGTCCATCGCTCAGTCCCCCTAGCGGCGCAGCAGGTCGAGCAGCGACCGGGTCATCTGCCGCGCGTTGTCGAAGCTGCGCAAGTTGGCCTCGTAGCTGCGCTGCGCCTCGCGGGCGTCGGCCATCTCGATCGTCAGGCTGACGTTCGACCCGAGCACGTAGCCCGCGTCATCCGCCATCGGGTGGCCGGGCCGGAACTCCCGCGGCAATTCGCGTTGGTCGAGCCCCGCCCGGACCAGCCGCACGCCGGTTTCGCCCGGACCGAGCGTCGTGGCCTCGAACGCCGTCAGCTTGCGCCGGTAGCCCGGGGTTTCGGCGTTGGCGATGTTCTGCGCGATCAGGTTCAACCGGCCCGCCTGTGCGGTCAGTCCGGTGGCCGCGACGGAGAGGGCGCTCTTCAGATCGGACATGACCGTGCCCCTCAGGCCCGCCGGCCGAGGCCGGTGCGCAGGATGTCGAGCGCGCTTCGATAAACCCCGAGGGCGAGGTCGTGATCCTGCCGGATGTCCGCCAGCCGCAGCATCTCGGTTTCCACCGAGACGGCATTGCCGTTCGGCGAAACCGGCACCGACCGGTCGACCTGCGCCCGCAGCGGACCCGTGCCGAGCCGCGCGACCACCTCTTCGAAGTCCGGCAGGTCGCGGGCGCGGTACCCGGGTGTATCGGCATTGGCGATGTTTTCGGCCGCGATCTGCTGGCGGGCCACCGCGTGGCGGGCAAGCGCCCCGGACAGGCGCAGAAGGTCAGGCAACTCGGGTGTCATGGGGGTCCCCCCTGCGGCTTCTCCGCGACTTCAACCCACGCTTAACCCTGATTCCCTAAGAGCCGGTTAGCACTGCCCGACACGCCACACCCAACCGGATCCGCCCGCGATGACCCCTGCCGATTTCCGCCCGCTCGCCGCCCGCGTTGCCGCCGTGCCGGTTCACCGGGTCTCGGGCCATCTCACGGCCGTTCAGGGCAACCTGCTCCACGCTGTCGGGCTCGACCGGGTGGCGGTCCTTGGCGACCGGGTCCGTCTGAAACGGCGGGACGGGCGGGTGCTCGGGGCGGAGGTCGTGCGCCTCGACGGCGCGCTCGTCACCCTCCTGCCCGAAGACGGTGGGACCGGCCTCGCGCTTGGCGACCCGGCCGAGCATCTCGGGGCAGCCGCCCTGCGTCCGTCGCCGGGCTGGATCGGCCATGTGCTCGACGCCTTCGGGGCACCGGTGGAGGGCGGCGACCTCGATCCCGGCGCGTCCGTTCCGCACTCCCTTCCGCACCAGCGTCGGGGGTGGGGGGACCGGCTCGATACCGGGCTCTCGGTGTTCGACACCTTTCTTCCGCTCGTCCGGGGACAGCGCATCGGGCTCTTTGCCGGGTCGGGGGTCGGCAAGACGACGCTTCTCGGCAACCTCGCCCGCCACCTGTCCTGCGACGTGGTTGTCGTCGCCTTGATCGGCGAGCGCGGCCGCGAGGTGCGCGACATGGTGGACCGCGTGCTGGGACCGGCGGGCATGCGCCGCAGCGTCGTCTTCTCCGCCACGTCCGACCAGAGTCCCCTGCTCCGGCGCCGCGCCGCCCTCAGCGCCATGCACTGTGCCGAGCACTACCGCGCGCAGGGGTTCCAGGTGCTCTTCCTGCTCGATTCGCTCACCCGTCTCGCCGAGGCCCAGCGCGAGATCGCCGTTGCCGTCGGTGAACCGGTCACCTTGCGTGGCTTTCCGGCCTCCGTCGTGCCGCTGCTGACCGGACTGTGCGAGCGGGCCGGTCCCGGCGGTCCCGGCGAAGGGGACATGACCGCGATCTTCAGCGTGCTGGTGGCCGGGTCCGACATGGACGAACCGGTCGCGGATCTCGTGCGTGGGATCGTTGACGGACATGTCGTTCTCGACCGCGCCATCGCCGAGCGCGGACGGTTCCCTGCGGTCGATGTGCTCGCCTCCGTGTCGCGCAGTCTCGAGCACGCCACGAGCGTTGCTGAGCGCGCGCTCCTCGCCGACGCCCGCGCCTGCCTCGCGCAGCTCGCCGAGGCGCGGCTGCTACTGCAATCCGGCCTCTATGCCTCCGGTTCCGACCCCGCGCTCGACCGGGCGGTCCGTCTGGAACCAGCCCTCGACCGGTTCCTCGCCGCGCCGGCACGGGGCGGCGCAGATGAAAGCTTCTCCCGGCTCGCGACGATCCTGGCGGGGGAGGAGGGCGCTGGCGGGGAATCGTCGGCGCCGGGCGTTCCTTCTCGCTGACTGCGCCTTTCCCCTGGCCCCCGGTGGCGTTCAGATTGGGGGCGCAGAAGGGGCGATGGCGAACCTCGGGCGCGGGATCATCGACGGCCGTGTTGTGCCCGTCCGCATCTTTGGTGCCCGCCCACGGGATGTCGTCACTTGGGGCTTCGCTCGATCCTGCGGGAAGCCTGACCGGTGACAAAGGCTTGGAAGAGTCATCGCCTCTGAAAGGCACGGCAGGTCGGGTCTGTTCCGGATCGTGGAGTTCTGATTGAAGGTCAGTAAGCGTCGTCCGGGTCCCACCTTCTGTTGATTTTCTGGCTCTGCGAGTCCTTCCGCGTTGTATGAGAGGGAAGGATTTTCTCCATGGAGACTATGACGGAGTTTCTCAGGTCGCTCGGGG
>JAUHZL010000295.1 GCA_030425945.1 Alphaproteobacteria bacterium
TGTATTGCCGCTGTCTCGTTCGGGCTGTTCTCGGCCCGGGCCCAGCTCACCGCGCTCCGCAGCACGGACCGCGAGGACGTCGCCTGGCTCGCCAGCCAGGTCGAGCTGGAGCATTACCATTACCAGCGCGCCCTCAGCGTCGCGTCGGTGCAGGCTGGCCCCGTGGGGGACGACCTCGACCGCGAGATCCGGCGCCGGTTCGACATCTACTACAGCCGGGTCGACATCCTTCTGGCCTTCTTCCGCAATGCCGGGTCGCTCGACACGCTGACCTATGACGCGGAGGGTCAGCTCGCCCGGGTGCGGGAGTACCGCGACACCGTGGCGGGCCGTCTCGACGGGACGTCGTCGCTGACCCCCACGCTGGTCGCCAGCCTGCTGGATGCCAGCGGGCGGGTCGAAGGCCTGCACAGAAGCCTGACGATGGCCGCGATACAGACCGCCACGCTGCGCGACCAGGTCGCCTTCGGGTCTGCGGTGCAGCGCATCACCGCGGTGCTCGCCGGGTTCTACGTGCTGCTGGCGGCCCTGCTGGTGCATTCGCTTGTTCTCGTAATGGCGCTTCGACGACTGCGCTCGCAGCTGCGTCTGGCGGAGGTCGAACGCGACAACCTGCGCGCCACGATTTCGGCCGCACCGATCCCGCTGCTGATCTGCGAGTGCGACGGCACCATCCGCAGTGCCAACGCGATGGCGCTGGAGCTTCTGCGCAGCCCCGAACCCCCGGTTCAGGGCACGCGGCTGCAGGGCTGGATCGCGCCGCCCGATGCACCCACGGAGGGTGCCGTGCTGGCGGACGCGAACGACCTGCGCAGCTCCGACACGACGACGGAATGGTCGCTGCAACGCTTCGACGGCACCGTCATCCCGGTTGCGATCCGGGTCTCGCAGGTCGGGCTCAGCGACCGGGGCACGCTGTGCCTCGTCGGCCTGACCGACCTGTCCGACTCGGTCCGCCTGCAGGCCAACCTGCGCCATGCCCGCAAGGAGGCCGCCGCCGCGCAGAAGGCCCGGCGCAGTTTCCAGGAAAGCGTCAACCACACGTTGCGCACCCCGCTGCACACGCTGCTCGGCAGTCTCGAAGCGATGGAGGCCGGCGCGCCCGGGGCCGCGGGCCTCGGGGCCGGGCTCGGGCAGGTCCGCAGCGCGGCGCAGGATGCCGTGGCCGGGGCCGAGGCCCTGCTGCAGCGGATGGAGGGCGACCGCCCCGCGGCCGCCCCGGACACCGCCGCCCCGGACCCCGCCGCGCCGGGGCCCGACGACGCGGAGGCCCCGCCGCGCACGGTGCTGGTGGTCGAGGATCACCCGGCCAATCGCCGCCTTCTGTGCGACGCGGTGGCGAAGCTCGCCTGCGCGGTCGCGGCCGCCTCGGACGGGCAGGAGGCCATCGCCGAGGCCGAGGCCTTCGAATACGACGTGATCCTGCTCGACCTGAACCTGCCGGATGTCCCGGGCGGCGATGTGGCGAAACGGATTCGCGGCGGCGACGGGCCGTCGGCGGGGGCGAAGATCTGCGCCGTCTCGGCCCATATCCGGGACGCGGATCGCCCGTGGCTGGAGGCCGCCGGGATCGATTTCTTCCTGAAGAAACCGGTGACCGCCGACCAGCTGCGCGCCTGCCTCGACGATCTTGCGCGCCGGGCGGACCAGAAGACCCCCGCCCCGGAGCGGCCGACGATCGTGGCCGACACCTGGTCCGAGGCGGTCTCGGGCCTTGGCGAGGCGGAAGCGGCCCGGTTGTTGCAGGGGGTCTTTCTCGAAACCGAGGACCTGCTCGACGCCGTTGCGCAGGGGCCGGACCCGGACCGCGCGGCGGAGTTGTCGAATGCCAGCCACCGGGTCTGCGGCCTCTGCGCGATGCTGGGCCTCGACGCCCTCAGCGCGGCCCTCGCCACCCTCGAGGACGCCTTGGTCGATCCGGGGACGCCGCGCCGGACCGAGGTCGCCGCCGCCTGCCGGGAGGCCCTGCGCGAGACGCGGAGCAGCCTCGTGCCGCCCGGCCCGGCCGCCTGACCCGGGCGGGGGCCGCCCCACCCGAACGGCACATCCGATAGGATGCGGACCGACAGGCTACAGGTTGGGCCGCAGTCGGCGCCGGGCGGGATCGGGCCTCGACAGGCGGGGATCGGGCCGACAGGGTGGCGGCGCCGGGGGCCTTCGGGCCGCCCGCCCTGCTGTCGACACCTGGAGGACCGAGCCGTGTCAGCCCCCGTTGTGACCCGCCGCGATGCGCTCCTGCTCGGACTGGGAGGGCTGGCGCTCGGCCTGCCCGGCGCCGCCCGGGCGGACGCCGTCACGGCCGCCGAAGCGCTGGTGCTCAGCTTCTCCGACGAGTTGCAGCGCGTCGTCGCCGGCAGCGGATCGGCTGCTGCGCAGGTCTCGGGCGTGCGGACGCTGCTCGAACGGTTCACCAATCTCAGCCTGATCGCCGGATCGGTCCTCGGGCCGACGGGACGCACGCTCAGCCGGGGGGAACAGCAGATGTTCCTCGACACCTTCACCGGCTATCTCGCGCGCAAGTACGCCAGCCGCTTCACCGAGTTGCGGGGTGCCTCGCTGGAGGTGCTCCGGTCGCAACCCGTGAACAGCTATGTCGAGGTCCTCGCCCGGGCCAACCTGACCACGCGCGCGCCGCTGAACGTGCAGTTCCTCGTGGTCGAACGCGGCGGGCGCACGGCGATCTTCGACGTGCGGGTCGAGGGCTATGGCCTGCTGCGCGCCGAGCGCGACGAGATCGGCGCGCTGATCGACAGCAACCAGGGTCGGATCGACGCGGTCATCGCCGCCCTGCGGACGATGTAGGGCAGCCCGCGGCGCAGGCGGCCGGGGCGCGAAAAGATCCCGCATGGCGCGGGCCTGTCACGACGGTGTAACACGGCGGTGGAAGAGACGCGGCACCAGATCGGAGGGTCCGCCATGATCCCAGCCTTCACCGCCCCCGGACGCTTCTGGCGCGGCAACCTGCACACCCATTCCACCCGCTCGGACGGCGCGCTGGAGCCCGAGGAGGTCTGCCGCCGCTACCGCGCGGAAGGCTACGACTTCCTCGCCCTGACGGACCATTTCGTCGGGCTCTACGGCTTCCCGATCGTCGACACCCGCCGGTTCCGGGGCAACGGCTTCACGACGATCCTCGGCGCCGAGCTGCATTCCGGCGCGATGGCCAACGGCGAGTTGTGGCACATCCTCGCCGTCGGCCTGCCCGAGGACTTCGCCCCCTCGCACAGCCCGCATTTCCTGCCGGTCGAGGGCCAGGAAAGCGGCGCCGAGCTGGCCGCCCGCGCCCGCGCCGCCGGGGCTTTCGTCGCCATCGCGCACCCGCAATGGTCCGGCCTGACGCTGGAGGACGCGCGCAGCCTCGAGGCGGCCCATGCGGTCGAGGTCTACAACCACGGCTGCGCGATGGGCTGCGACCGCCCGGACGGGTTTCACACGCTCGACCTGCTCCTGGGCGAGGGTCGCCGCCTCGACCTGATCGCGACGGACGACGCGCATTTCACCGAGCCGGACCATTTTGGCGGCTGGGTCATGGTGAAGGCCGAGGAGAACACTCCCGACGCGCTGCTATCTGCGCTCAAGGCGGGGGCCTACTACTCCAGCCAGGGCCCCGAGCTGCGCGGGATCGAGATCGAGGGGACCACCCTGCGGGTCACCTGTTCGGCGGTCGCCGCGATCATCGTGCAGGGTCAGGGCTCGGCCGCGACTGCGCTGCACGGGGCGTCGCTGACCCAGGGCGACGTGCCCCTCGACCGGTTCGCCAACTCGCCCTGGATCCGCGTGACGGTGATGGACCGCGCCGGGAAACGGGCGTGGTCGAACCCGATCTGGCTGGACGACTGACAGGTCCGCGCCCCGTCCCTGCCCCCGGTCCGATGGACAAGCCCGAGCCGGCCGCGCTAAGCCTTGTGGCCAGCGAGGCCGCCCCGGGACGGTGGCAGGGAGGATGCATGAGCGCTGAAAGCAGCACCGGGCCGACGTCCATCGACGAGACGATCGCGCTTCTGTCGCAGCAGAACTACGTCTGTGGCCGGGACCTCGGCACGGTCGTCTTCCTGGCCCTGACGCTCGGCAAGCCGATCTTCCTCGAGGGCGAGGCCGGGGTCGGCAAGACCGAGATCGCCAAGGCGCTGGCCGCCGCACTGGGACGCAAGCTGATCCGGCTGCAGTGCTACGAGGGGCTCGACGCCGCCTCGGCGATCTACGAGTGGAACTTCGCCGCCCAGATGATCGCCAT
>JAUHZL010000296.1 GCA_030425945.1 Alphaproteobacteria bacterium
GGGCGGTACGGCTCCGGTAAGCGGGCAACGGTCCCGTCGCCCCACGCCGCGTCCCTGTCCATCTTCCGCACCCCGCTCCGCGATTGTCCGCGGGGCCTGCGGGTGTTACCCCTGACCCCGACCAAACGTCCCAACCCGGAGCCATCATGCGCCGATTTTCGGAAAATTCATCCTTAACGCGCGCGCAAGGTTAACGGGATGGCGGAGGCACACGGACCCCGTCGGTCGATGACCGGCTTTGCCGAACGCGAAACCGTGGTGACGCTGGACGGCGGCAGCTGGCAGGCGCGCTGGGACCTGCGCTCGGTCAATGGCAAGGGGCTCGATCTGCGGCTGCGCCTGCCCGATGGGCTGGCCTCGCTGGAAACCCCGTTGCGTCAGGCCCTTGGGGCGCGTCTTTCGCGTGGCACGGTCACTTTGTCCCTGCGCCTGTCGCGGATCGGGCGCGACGGGCCGGGCTTCGCCGCCGCCGATCTCGACCGGCTGCTGGGCCAGATCGCCGCCGTCACCGCGCGGGCCGAGGCCGCGGGCGTGACCCTGCGGGCGCCGACGGCGCTGGACCTCCTGCACGAGCGCGGCATCCTCGACGACACCGGCGGGCCGGACGCCGCCGCGGGGCCCGAGCTGGTCGCGGCGCTGATGGCGGACATGCCCGCGCTGCTCGACGCCTTCGACGAGGGCCGCGCCCGCGAAGGGGCGGCGCTGGGGCGCGTTCTGGGCGAGCAGGTCAGCCGCATCGCGACCCTGACCACGGAGGCCCGCCGGGTCGCCGAGGCGCGGGGGCCGAAACAGGCCGAACGCCTGCGCGGCGGGGTCGAGGCCCTGATGGAGGCCGCCGGCGCCGCGCCCGATCCCGAGCGCCTCGCGCAGGAACTGGCGTTGCTGCTGGTCAAGGCCGACGTCACCGAGGAGCTTGACCGGCTCGAGGCCCACGTGGCCGCGGCGCGGACCCTTCTGGACGAGGCGGGTGCGGTGGGCCGCAAGCTCGACTTCCTCAGCCAGGAGTTCAACCGCGAGGCCAACACCCTCTGCGCCAAGTCGGGCGATCCCGCGCTGACCCGATTGGGGCTGGACCTCAAGCACGTGGTGGATCAGTTCCGCGAGCAGATCCAGAATCTGGAGTGACGCCATGAGCCGCCGCGGCCTTCTCATCATCCTGTCGTCGCCGTCGGGCGCCGGGAAATCGACGCTCGCCCGCCGCCTGATGGCCTGGGACCCCTCGATCCGGTTCTCCGTTTCGGCCACCACCCGCGCCCCGCGCCCGGGCGAGGAAGACGGCCGCGAGTATTTCTTCCGGACCCGCGAGGCGTTCGAGGAGATGGTCGCGAACGGCGACATGCTGGAACACGCCGAGGTCTTCGGGAACCTTTACGGCTCTCCGCGCGCGCCGGTCGAGGAGGCCCTGAGCGCCGGTCGTGACGTGATCTTCGACATAGATTGGCAGGGCGGCCAGCAGGTGCGGAACTCGGTCCTGAAGGGCGATGTCGTGTCGATTTTCATCCTGCCGCCGTCGATCGCCGAGCTTGACGCGCGCCTGCGGGGGCGCGGGCAGGACAGCGCCGAGGTCATCGCCGGACGCATGGCCAAGAGCGAGGCCGAGATCAGCCACTGGGCCGAATACGATTATGTCCTGATCAACACCGATCTCGACGCCACCGAACGCGACCTGATCCACATCATCGAGGCCGAGCGCCTACGCCGCGACCGCCGCACCGACCTCGCCGGGTTCGTGCGGAGCCTGAACCGGGAGTTCGCCCTCGGACGCAGCGCTAGTTGAGGCGGCCGCGCGGCGGCTGCGTCTCCAGGCTGACCACCAGGCCCTTGCCGGCCGCCTCGATCTCGCGGCGGACCATGCGCGGGTTCGGCAGGGCCGGGGCCAGCACCGTCAGCCGCCCGCGGAAGCCAAGCGTCGCCAGGCGCCGCGCCACGTCGAGGGCATCGAAATCGGGACCGATCAGCGGGCAGACCACCGCGCCGCTGCCCCGTCGACCGTGCAGGACACCGGCGAGGCGGGTCAGGCAGGAAAACACCTCGATCCGGGCGCGGTGCGGCAGGACCGGCAGCCGGGCGATCTGATCGGGCCGGGTCAGCCCGAGCACGAACAGCGCCTCCGGGCCATCGGCCTTGGGTCGCAGGCGCAAGTGGCGGTTTTCATTGGCCGGGAACGGCGGCGGTGCGGCAGGTTCGGAGGTCAGACGATGCGACATGAGCGCCTCGAAATTCGGTGACGAAAATCTTCTGAAAGAACGCTCAAGGGGGGGTGGCCCCCTATCGAACATCAACCGGTCCGGGCCCGAGGCCCCCAATTAACACGGGCCCAGAATACAGGTTTTGGGATCAAAAACCACTTTTTTGTTGACGACGGCTTGGCAACCCCCGGTTCCGCTGCCACCAACGCAGCCGTCGAGCCGCCCCGGAGGTCCTCCGCCCATGTCCGAAGCCGTTGCGATCGCCCTGATCGAGGCTCTGCCGATCCCCGCGTTCCTCGTCGCGCCCTCGGCGCGGGTCACGGGCATCAACGCCGCGGCCCGGGCCCACCTGGGCGAGGCGATGCTGGGCCGTCATTACGTGACCGCCCTGCGGCAGCCCGGCATCCTCGACGCGATCGAGCGCAGCGTCGAAACCGGCCGCCCGGCCGAGGCGACCTATACCACCAGCCTCGGCGGGACCGAGGCGCGCTACCGCGTGCTGGCCGCGCCGCTGGGGTCGGCCGCCGACGGGGCGGTTCTGGTGACGCTCGAGGATGTCACGCCGCTGCACGCGGCCGGGCTGATGCGGCGGGATTTCGTCGCGAACGTCAGCCACGAGTTGCGCACGCCCCTGACGGCGCTGATCGGCTTCATCGAGACGCTGAAGGGCCCCGCCGCCAAGGACCCGGCGGCAAGCACGCGGTTCCTCGACCTGATGCAGAAGGAAGCGCTGCGGATGAACCGGCTGGTGGGCGACCTGCTGTCGCTCAGCCGGGTCGAGTCGAACGAACGCCAGCGCCCCTCCGACGCGGTGCCGCTGCTGCCGGTGCTGCGCGCCTCGATCTCGTCACTGGCCGCGCTGGCGAAACAGGCGCAGGTCACGGTCGAGCTGGTGGCCGAGCCCGGCGAGATCCTCGTGCCCGGCGACGAGGACCAGTTGCGACAGGTCGTCAACAACCTGCTGGAGAACGCGCTGAAATACGGCGCCTCCGGCGGGATCGTCTGGCTGCGCGTCCTGCCGCCCGCCCATGACCCGATCCTGCGCGGGCGCGCGGTGCGGCTGCTGGTCGAGGACCGCGGCGGCGGGATCGACCCGATCCACCTGCCGCGCCTGACCGAGCGGTTCTACCGGGTGGACGAGCATCGCTCGCGCGAGATGGGCGGCACCGGTCTCGGGCTCGCCATCGTCAAGCACATCGTGAACCGCCACCGCGGCCGGATGGAGATCGACAGCGAGATCGGCAAGGGCACGACCTTCACCGTCTACCTGCCGGTCCTCTGACCGGGGCGACTCGGTCGCCCGCCGCCCAGCCCGCACCAGCGACACAAACACGCCCCGATCCCCCGGGATTCGGGGTTGCGTCTGTGGACAACATGGCGGGGTTGTCGATTCCCGGACCGGTTGTCGCCCGATCCGGGCCAGCGTCATAAAACTGTTACCCAAGGTTCACAAAAGCATTGCTCAGGACGCCTAGCAGGCCACGTGAGCGCCACACTCCGGCGCCTCATCCTAGTCAGACAGGAGCAACTCATGTCCTTCACCAAGATTGCCGCCTCCGCGCTGGCCATCGCCGCTGTCTCGGCGACCGCTGCCGCCGCCCGCGACAACGTCCAGATCGCCGGCTCCTCGACCGTGCTGCCCTACGCCTCGATCGTGGCGGAAGCCTTCGGCGAGAACTTCGACTTCCCGACCCCGGTCGTTGAATCCGGCGGTTCGTCCACCGGTCTGCGCCGCTTCTGCGAAGGCGTGGGCGAGAACACCATCGACATCGCGAACGCCTCGCGCTCGATCCGCGCGTCGGAAATCGAGACCTGCGCCGCCAACGGCGTGACCGACATCATCCAGGTCCGCATCGGCTATGACGGCATCGTGTTCGCCAGCCAGATCGACGGCCCGGCCTTCACCGCCTTCGAGCCGAAGGACTGGTACCTGGCGCTGGCCGCCGAGCTGCCGGTCGACGGCGCGATGGTCGCCAACCCGAACATGACCTGGGCCGACGCCAACGCCGA
>JAUHZL010000297.1 GCA_030425945.1 Alphaproteobacteria bacterium
GTCGTCCCCCCTTTGACAGCGCCCGGAAAACCCGCTTCCTTGCGCCGCGCACCCTGCAGGAGGCCGCCATGCTGGAACTCGATCATCTCGCCGTCTCCGCCGCCGATCTCGCGGTCGGCACGGCCCGCATCGAGGACCTGTTCGGGGTCCGCCTCGCCCCCGGTGGCAAGCATCCCGACATGGGCACGCACAACCGGCTTCTGTCACTCGGACCGGGCCTCTATCTCGAGGTCATCGCCATCGACGCCGCCGCGCCGCCGCCCGACCGGCCGCGCTGGTTCGATCTCGACAATTTCGACGGACCGCCGCGGCTGACCACCTGGATCGTCCGCTGCGACCGGCTGGAGGCCGCGCTCGCCGATGCGCCGGAGGGCACCGGGCTGCCGATGCAGCTGCAGCGCGGCGATTTCCGCTGGCGCATGGCGGTGCCGGAACTGGGGCAGTTGCCGCTGGGCGGCCTCGCCCCGGCGCTGATCGAGTGGCAGGGCGACGCCCACCCGGCCGACCGGCTGCCCGATGCGGGTGTGCGGCTGACCCGGCTCGTGGTGTCGCATCCGCGGATCCGCGAGGTGCCGCATCTCGACGACCCGCGCGTCGTGCTCAGCGAAGGCCCGCCGTCCCTGCGCGCGGCGTTCTCGACACCGAAGGGCGAGGTGCTGCTGTGATCCGGCCGGCCCGGCCGGCCGATATGGCGCAGGTGGCGGCGATCTGGAACCAGGTCATCCGCGAGACGGCGATCACCTTCACGACCGCCGAGAAGTCCGAGGCCGGTCTGCGCGCGACGCTGGCCGAGAAGGCGGCCGCCGGACAGGGCTTTCTCGTCGACGTCGCCGGGGACGCGGTGCGCGGGTTTGCCCTCTACGGGCCGTTCCGCGCCGGGCCCGGCTACCGGTTCACGATGGAGCACACCATCCACCTCGCCGAGGGGGCAAGGGGCAGGGGGCTGGGCCGGGCATTGCTCGGTGCGCTGGAAGAGCAGGCGCGCGGCGCGGGCGTGCACAGCCTCTGGGCCGGGATCAGTGCCGAGAACCCCGAGAGCGTCGGCTTCCACGCCCGGATGGGCTATGCCGAGATCGCCCGCCTGCCCGAGGTGGGGCACAAGTTCGGGCGCTGGATGGACCTCGTGCTGATGCAGAAACGGCTGTGACAGCGGGCGGCGCATCCGCTAGGCTGGGCCCCATGTCGCTCTGGTCCCGGATTGCGGATGCGCTCTCGGCGCTTCGGCAAGGCGAAAGCCTGTCTGCCGTCTTCGACCGTCTGCGCACGCCGCCGGAACGGTCGGTCGCCTTCACCATCGCGGTGATCGCGCTGGGCGCGAAGATGGCCAAGGCCGACGGCCAGGTGACCCGCGACGAGGTCACCGCCTTCCGCGAGGTCTTCACCATTCCCCCGGAGGAGGAGGCGAACGCGGCCCGGGTGTTCAACCTCGCCCGGCAGGACGTGACCGGGTTCGAGGATTACGCCCGCCGCATCGCCCGGATGTTCGACGGCCAGCAGGCCCCGCTGACCGACCTGATGGAGGGGCTTTTCCACATCGCGATGGCCGACGGCACCTATCACCCGAACGAGGACGCCTTCCTCGAACGGGTCGCGGCCGTCTTCGGGCTGAGCGACACCTGTTTCCGCCGGCTGCGCGCCCAGTTCGTGCCGGAAGCGACCCGCGATCCGTGGGATGTGCTGGGCGTGCCGCCGGGCGCATCCCTCGACGAGGCGCGCAAGGCCTGGCGGGCGCTGGTCCGCGAAACCCATCCCGACGCGATGATCGCGCGCGGCGTGCCCGAGGAGGCCGTGAAGCTGGCCGAGAAGCGCCTGATCGCCGTCAACCGGGCCTGGGAAGAGATCAGCGCGCGCGAAAGCGCGGGCTGAGCCCCACGGTGCGGCTCGCCACCTACAACGTCGAGTGGTTCAACGAACTCTTCGACCGGCATGACCGGCTGCGCCTCGATGGGGCCTGGAGCGGCCGCTACGACGTCACCCGGCGCCAGCAGGGCGAGGCGCTGGGCGCCGTGTTCCGCGCCCTCGACGCCGACGGGGTGATGGTGATCGAGGCCCCCGACCACAACGGCAAGCGCTCCACGCTCCGGGCGCTCGAGGCCTTCGCAGCGCGATTCGACCTGCGCACGCGGGCGGCGGCGATCGGGTTCTCGAACGACACCCAGCAGGAGATTGCCTTTCTCTACGACCCGGAGGTTCTGCGGGTGCGCCACGACCCTCAGGCCGCGCCCGACGCGCCGCGATTCGACCAGGTGCTGGCGCTCGATGTCGATGTGGATGCCAGAGGCGATCCGATCCGCTGGTCGAAACCGCCGCTGGAACTGGCGGTCGAGACTGCGACGGGCCAGCACCTGCGCCTGATCGGGGTGCATGCGAAGTCGAAGGCGCCGCATGGCGCGACCGGGCCGGCCGATGCCACCCGCATCGCCATCGAGAACCGCCGCAAGCAACTGGCGCAATGCATCTGGCTGCGCCGCCGGATCGCGGCGCACCTCGCTGCGGGCGAGTCGCTGGTGGTGATGGGCGATTTCAACGACGGTCCCGGTCTCGACGCCTACGAAAAGCTCTTCGGGCGCTCCGGGGTCGAGATCGTGCTCGGCACTGACGGACCGCCGGAGGCGCGGCTCTTCGATCCCCACGCCAACGCGGCGCTGGCGCGGCGGCTGCCGTCGATCGCGGCGACCGCGAGGTTCTGGGACCGGGCGCGCAAGCGCTGGTTCGGCGCGCTGCTCGACTACATCATGGTCTCGCCCGACCTCGTGGCGCGGGGCGGGGCCTGGCGGATCTGGCACCCCTTCGACGATCCGGAGTGCTGGGCCGATACCGCGCTGCAGGCGGCGCTGCTCGATGCCTCGGACCACTTCCCGGTGACCTGGGAGCTGCCCTGAGCGGGGCCGCGCAGGCGGTCTTTCCCCTTTATGGGGGGCCGGTCACGCCCCATATCGGGGCGAACAGGTTGACCCGAAGGAGAGGACCCATGCGACCCGCTCTGACAGCACTTCTGCTCAGCGCCGCGCTGACCCTGCCCGCCACCGCGCAGGAGACCCCGGCCCCGGAGGGCAATCCCGAGCTGTCCGAGGGGTTCTCGCTGCTCTCGGAAGGGGCGCGGATGATCCTGCGCGGGCTGCAATCCGAGATGGCCCCAATGATCGAGGCGCTGGGCGACGTGATCGAGGACGTCAACGCCTACGAGTTGCCCGAACGCCTGCCGAACGGTGATATCCTGATCCGGCGCAAGGCGGACCGTCCGTGGCCCCCCGAAGGCACAGGTGAAGGCGAGGCGGTCGATCTCTGATCCGGTGCCTCAGCGCCGCAGCACCAGCCCGACCTCGGCGCCGAGTGCCTTGCCGAGCGCGGCGAAGCGCGCGGCAGCCACCTCGCCGTAAAGCACCTCGCAGGGGGCGGGCAGGACCAGGTCCAGCCGGTGCTTCTTGGGGAAGTACCGCAGGGTTCCCATCATCTGGGGCGTCTGGCCCGCGAACATCGCGCCGAACCGCATCGCCTTGCCCAGCACCTCGGCCCTCTTGCGGTCCTCGGGGGGCAACAGGTCGAAGAGCGCCGCGAACCGGCTGCCGGTGGCCGAGTTCTTGTAGCGGTGCAGCAGGGCGAGACCGAGGAAGACGCGTTCGGC
Source organism: Alphaproteobacteria bacterium (assembly GCA_030425945.1). Classification (GTDB taxonomy): domain Bacteria; phylum Pseudomonadota; class Alphaproteobacteria; order Rhodobacterales; family Rhodobacteraceae; genus Dinoroseobacter. Next base: position 3,626 of record JAUHZL010000297.1, read on the forward strand.
GTGGGTCAGCCCGGCGAGGTTGGCCTGCGTCGAGATGTCGAAGACCACTTCCGAGCGGTAATCCGGGTGCGCCCGCCAGCCCACGTCATGCAGGAGGCATGCCGCCTTCACCAGCCGCAGGCGGTCGTAGCGGGCCGAGCGGTAGAGCGGCGACAGGAAATCGAACAGCACCTTGCCGAAGCCGGGCATCCGGGCCGAGCGCGCCTCGGCATGGCGGCAGGCCTCGATCAGCGGGTCGCGGTGGCGCAGCTCGGGCGGCATCTGCTCGTAGAGCAGGCCCTCGCGTACCCCGTAGCTCGACAGCGCCACGCTCGACGGCTTCAGCGCCTGCACCAGCGGGCGCAGCACCTGCGCGGCCAGCGGCACCAGCGACAGGCGGGCCATCGAGATGCCGGTGCTCGCGCGCAGCTCGTCGAGGTCCTGCGCCTCGATCCAGTCGAGCGTCTCGCGCAGGTCGGTGCGGGTCATCTCGTATTCGTGCAGCACCGCCAGCGGATAGGACCGGCGCAGCATGTCGAGCCGCGCGAGCGCCCGCCACGATCCGCCGACGAGGAACAGCCGCTTGC
>JAUHZL010000010.1 GCA_030425945.1 Alphaproteobacteria bacterium
AGTGCTTGTCGCCCGTCACCCCGTCGAAGAGCCAGACATGCGGGATGCGCGCCCCGGGCCAGGTCGTCGGCTGGTAGTGCAGCTCGGCATCGAGGTCGAAGGCCGGTTCGATCTGCCCGTCGGTGACCACCGCGTCCGAGCGGTAGCGCTGGTTCATCTCGACGCCATGCGCGTCGAACTCGTATTTCTTGAAGGCGATCGCCTCGCGCAGCGCCTCCCGCTGGGCCTCGGCCGCGGGCGTCGCGTCGCAGCGCGCGTCCATGCTGGCGCGGATCTTGTCGATATCCGTGCCGCCGGTCATGCCGAGTGCCTCGAAGATCGGGCCGAACTCGCCGATCGACTGGTTGGCGCGGGTGACGATCTGCTTCGCCACCGGCGCGCGCTCGACCGAGTAGCTGTCGAGAAGCCCCGGACCCGCCTGCCCCTTCAGCACCGCCGCCAGCTTCCACGCCAGGTTGAAGCTGTCCTGGATCGAGGTGTTCGATCCCAGCCCGTTCGACGGCGGGTGCCGGTGCGCCGCGTCGCCCATGATGAAGACGCGGTCCTTCTGCATGTGGGTCGCGTACATGTTGTTGACGGTCCAGGTGTTCGCGGACAGCAGCTCGATCTCCAGCTCCGGATCGCCGACCAGCTGCCGCGCGACGCCGGTGGCGAACTCGGGCGTGACCTCCGGCGCGGGCTGGCTGATGTCGTAGCCCCAGACGATCAGCCATTCGTTCCACGGCCGCACCATCCGGACGAGGCCCATGCCGATCCCGCCGACATCCGCGCCGGGCTGCATGACCCAGTAGAGCACGCTCGGCCGGTGCGCGACGTATTTCGACAGGTCGGCCCGGAACAGGATGTTCATCGAGCCGCCGACCCCCATCTGGCCCTCGAAGGGCAGACCGGCGTGCTCGGCCACCAGCGAATTGCCGCCGTCCGCGCCCACGAGGTATTTCGAGCGGATCGTCACCGTCTCGCCCGACAGCCGGTCGCGGCAGGTCGTGGTGACCCCGTCCCTGTCCTGCACGTGGCTGACGTACTCGGTCGACATCCGCGCCTGCGTGCCGCGCGAACAGGCGGTCTTGAACAGCAGCGGCTCCATGAAGGTCTGCGGCAGGTCGTTCATCATCGTCGGGCTGGACAGCAGGTGCTCGGCCTTCGACAGCGGATGGTTGCCCCAGGACTTCATGCGGCCGATCTCCTCGCCCGCGAGGCTCTCGCAGAAGATGTTCTCGCCCATCAGGTCCTGGTGGGTGGCGAAGAGATAGGCCTCGTCCTCGACCTCGCGCCCGAGATCGCGCAGCACCTCCATGGTGCGCTGGTTGGTGATATGGGCGCGCGGCGTGTTGGCCAGCCAGCGGTAGCGGTTGATCGCCATGTTCGCGATCCCGTAGCTCGACAGCAGCGCGGCGGTGGCCGAGCCGGCAGGCCCGGTGCCGATGATCAGAACGTCGGTTTCGATATGTGCCATGGGATCACCCTTCCTTGGACGTCAGGACCCCGCCGACGAGCCGCCGCCGGATCGGGAACAGTTGCAGACCGGTTTTCTCGGAAATCAGCCCCCAGAGGCCGCGCGGCGCGAACAGCATCACGGCGATGCCGATCAGGCCGAGCAGCATCAGGTACCAGCTGCCGTAGTCGGCCAGCAGGCTCTGGAGCAGGAAGAAGACGAGGACGCCGATGATCGGACCCTCGATGGTGCCGATGCCGCCGATCACCACGATGAAGATCACGTAGGCGGTCCAGTCGGTCACGCTGAAGGCCGCGTCCGGAGAGATGCGCGCCTTCTGCAGGTAGATCAGCCCGCCCGCCAGCCCGGTGCCGAAGGCCGCGGTCAGGAACACCAGCCATTTCATCCGGCCCGCGTCGACTCCGACCGACCGCGCGGCCTCGGTGTTGTCGCGCACGGCGGCCAGCGCCATCCCGCGCCGGGTGCGGAGCAGCGCGTAGATGCCCGCGATGGTGCCCGCCGCCAGCGCCAGCGCCAGCCAGTAGGCAAGGATGTCCCGCGCGGCACTCGCCCGCACGTCGAAGAGCGCCGCGATCCCCTCGACCAGCATCATGTCGCCCAGCGCGTCGCGCGGCAGCGAGGTGCCGGTGCCGCCACCGACCGAGCGCCATTGCGCGACGCCGAGCCGGGCGATCTCGGCGATCACCCAGGTGCCGATCGCGAAATAGGCGCCCTGCAGGCGGAAGGCGAAGAAGGCGGTCGGGATCGCCAGCACCAGCGCCGCCACCCCGCCGAGCAGGATTGCGGGCACCGGGTCGACTCCGCCGAGGATCACCGCGCCATAGAGCGCATAGGCCCCGATCCCGACGAAGGCCTGCTGGCCGACCGACACGAGGCCGCCGTACCCTGCAAGCAGGTTCCAGAACTGCGCCAGCGTCAGCATCGTCAGGATGAAGAACAGGTCCTGGATCAGCCCGCGCGAGGCATAGAGCGGCGCGAGCGCCAGCAGCACGACGAGCGCCAGCGCCGCGATCAGCGCCCCGGTCGAGGCGGGCGTGCGGGTGGTGACGGAATACCGGGCCGACATCTCACTGACCTCTCGGGAACAGGCCGCGCGGGCGCAGCAGCAGCACGACGAGGAAGGCGACATGACCCGCGAGGATCTGCCACTCGGGGTTGATCGCGGCGCCCACGGTCTGCGCCACGCCGATCACGATGCCCCCCGCCAGCGTGCCCCAGAGACTGCCGAGCCCGCCGATGATGACCGCCTCGAAGGCGTAGATCAGCCGCGCCGGGCCGATCGCCGGGTCGAAGTTGGCCCGCGTCCCGAGGTAGAGCGCGGCGACCGTCACCACCAGCATCGCGAGCGCCGTCGCGGTGGCGAAGACCCGGTCGGGGCGGATGCCCATCAGGCTCGCGGTCACCGGATCGTCCGAGGTCGCCCGGAACGCCCGCCCGATGGCGGTGCGGTACATCACCTGGTTCAGCGCCACGATCACCGCCACCGCCGACCCGAAGGTCAGAAGCGGCAGCACCCCCAGCGAGACCGGGCCGACCGCGACCGAGGCGGTCTCGAGCGCGCCCATCGACAGGCGCTGGCTGTCGGCCGAGAACCCCTCCAGAAGCCCGTTCTGGATCGCGATCGACAGGCCGAAGGTCACCAGCAGCGGCGGCAGGATGTCGTCGCCGAGCGTCCGGTTCAGCACCGCCTTCTGCAACACCCAGCCGAGGCAGAACATCAGCGGCGCCGCCAGCAGCGCGCCTGCGACCGGGTGCAGCCCCAGCGCCGAGACGATCACGAGGATCAGGTAGGCCCCGAACACGATCAGGTCGCCATGGGCGAGGTTCACCAGCCGCATGATCCCGAAGACGAGGCTCAGCCCGGCGGCAAAGAGCGCGTAGAGGCCGCCCAGCAGCACCCCCTGCAGGATGGTATCCACCCAGATCACGACCGGCCCCCTTCTTCTTGGCTGAAAAACTCCGGGGGGCCGAGCGGAGCGAGGCGGGGGCAGCGCCCCCTCCCCGGCCCGCCGTTCCGCGCCCCAGTCCCCGCATGTCTCCCCCGCCCGGTCATGCCGCCACCCCGAAATAGGCGGCATGGATGTCCGCGCGTCCGATCTCGGAGGGTTTGCCGGTCAGCGTGACCCGGCCCTCCATCATGCAATAGACCCGGTCGGCCACCGCCAGCGCCTGGCCGATGTCTTGCTCGACGACGATCACGCTGGCGCCGCTCGCCTTGATCCGCGGCAGGGCGGCGTAGATGTCGCGGATCACCACCGGGGCGAGGCCGAGGCTGATCTCGTCGCAGAGCAGCACGTCCGGGTTCGAGATCAGCGCCCGCCCGATGGCCACCATCTGCTGCTGGCCGCCCGACAGCGCGGTGCCCGGGCTGTGGCGCCGCTCGCGCAGGATCGGGAAGAGGTCATAGACCGTCTCGAGGCTCCAGTAGCCCGCCCCGGTGTGCTCGGGCCCGGTGTCGGCCCGCGGCAGGCCGTAGGGTCCGAAGGCGGCGGCGCGCAGGCGGTCGCCCAGCGCCAGCCCCGGCCGCCGGGGCGGCATCCCGTAGGGGCCGAAGACCGCCCGGCGCAGGTCGCGGCCGGTCTCGGTCAAAAGATCGTCGAGCGCATCGCCGAAGTCGCGCCCGCCCTTGTGCTGCGCGCCGATCAGCAGGTTTTCCTCGACGCTCAGCGACGGGAAGAGGCGCCGCCCCTCCGGCACCATGGCGATGCCGCGCTTCATCACCGCGTCCGCCGGAAGATCGCCGATGGGCGCGCCCCGGTAGAGGATGCTGTCGGGCGCGGAGCGCAGGACACCGGTGATCGCCCGCATCAGCGTCGTCTTGCCCGCGCCGTTCGCGCCGATGATGGCGACGGTCTCGCCCGGCTCCAGCCGGATATCGACGCCGAAGAGCGCCTGGAAGTCGCCGTAGCGGGCGGTCAGCCCCCGGGTTTCGAGCAGGCTCATGCCGTCTCCCCCCGTTTCACGAAGCCCGCCACCTGCCGGTAGCGCGCCGCGATGGCCTCGCGCTCGGCGGGGGTCACGAGGTCCTCGACCCGGTCGCCGGGGCCGGTCAGCCGGGCGTCCGCGATGTCGAGCACCGCCTCTGGCCCGGAGCGGCGGTTCGCCAGCACCACCTCGGCGGTCTTCGGGCGGCGCTCGTCCTCGTAGGCGCGCAGGCCCGTCCCCGGGTCGGGCGCGTCCGTCAGCGCGGCGGCGAGGGCCGCGGCATCGACGATGGTCTGGCTCGCCCCGTTGGCCCCGATCGGGTACATCGGGTGCGCGGCATCGCCCAAGAGCGTCACCCGCCCCCGGCCCCAGGACGGCAGCGGGTCGCGGTCGATCATCGGGTACTCGGTGATCGTCTCCGTCGCCTGCATCAGCGCCACGATGTCGAGGTCGGGCAGGTGAAAGTCGCGGAAGGCGTCGATGAAGGCGCGGTCGCCGAGGCGGGTCCAGTCGGCCTCGGACGCCGGGCGCGGCGCGTCGTGGCGCACCTCGGCCACCCAGTTGATCAGCGCCCGACCGCGCTGCCGGGCCTCTTCCGAGATCGGGTAGACAACGAACTTCACGTCATGGTTGCCCGCGATGACCATGGTGCGCCCGTCCCCGAACGGGGCCTGCTCGTGCGCGCCGCGGAACATCATCATGCCCTCGGCCCGGGCCGGCCCTTCGTCGGGATGCAGGGCGCGGCGCACCGCCGAATGGAAGCCGTCCGCGCCGATAAGGATATCGCCCGAAAGCGTGACCTCGCCCGCGCTTGTGGCGAAGGTGGCCGTCACGCCGCGGCCGTCCTCGGAGACCGCGACGAACCGGTGCCCGGTGCGCAGCGCCTCCGCGCCCGCCCGCGCCCGGAGGGCATCGAGCAGCAGGAACTGCAGCGCGCCCCGGTGGATCGAGTATTGCGGGAAGGCAAAGCCCGCCTCGACCCCGCGCGGATCGCTCGACAGGACATGCCCGTAGCGGGTGCGGTACTCGATGGCCCGGGTGCGGATGCCGGTCGCGTCGAGCGCGGGCCCGAGGCCCAGCCCGTGCAGCACTTCCGCCCCGTGCGGCAGGACGTTGATCCCGACGCCGAGCGGCGCCAGCGTGCCGACCGCCTCGCAGACCGTGACGCGCCAGCCGATGGCGTGCAGCGCCAGCGCCGTGGTCAGCCCGCCGATGCCCCCGCCCGCGATGATCGCGTGTCTCATACGTCGATCCCCAGATAGATTTCGCGGACCTCCTTCGAGGCCATGATGTCGGCCGGGGCGCCGATCCCGATCACCCGGCCGAAGTCGAGCACCAGCAGCCGTTCCACCACGCTGTTGAGCGCGTGCAGGACGTGCTCGATCCAGATGATCGTCACGCCCTCGGCATGGATGTCGCGGATCGTCTGCACCAGCGCCTGGCACTCGCCCTCGGTCAGCCCGCCCGCGATCTCGTCGAGCAGCAAGAGCTTCGGCCCGGTGGCCATTGCGCGCGCCAGTTCCAGCCGCTTGCGCTCGAGCAGCGACAGCGTGCCCGCGACCGTGTTGGCCTTGCGCAGCAGCCCGGTGCGGTCGAGTACTTCGGCGCAGAGATCGGTGACCGCCGCCTCGGAGGCCGCCTGTCCGTGGGTGGCCGCGACCAGAAGGTTCTCGAACACCGTCAGTTTCTGGAACGGCTGCGGGATCTGGAACGAGCGTCCGACCCCGGCGAGACAGCGCCGCATCGCGGGCATCCGCGTCACGTCACGCCCGTCGAAGCGGATCGACCCGGCATCCGGCATCAGGTTGCCGGTGATCAGGTTGAAGAGCGTGGATTTGCCCGCCCCGTTCGGACCGATGATCCCGAGCGCCTGCCCGGCAGGCACCTCGAAGGTGACGTCATCCGTCACCTTGAGCGAGCCGAAGCTCTTCGAGACATGGGAAAGCGCCAGCATGACGGGATCACCTCGGGGGGAGTGGCCGGGCGGGCGCAGGGCGCGCCCGGCCGTCGGGATCAGGCGGGGATTTCTTCCATCACGCCGCCGGTCGGGACCATCGGCGCGGTGGTGTTGTCCACGATCACGAGGTCATAGCCGCCGCCGTCGCGCAGCCGCCACTGGCCGCCCACGAGCGGCGTCTTGGCCACGTTGCGCGCCGCGAAGGGCGGCAGGCCCGCGCCGTCCCAGCTCAGCGGGCCGACGATGGTATCCATCCGGGTGGCCGCGATGGCCTCGGCCACGGCGTCGGGGTCACCGGCGTCCGACACCCGGCCCATGACGTTCGCCGCGACCTCGAACAGCGCGTGGACGAAGCCGATGGGCTGGGTCCACTGGCGCCCGGTGGCGGCGGTGAAGCCACCCGCGAGATCGCCCGCGCTCTGCCCGGTCAGGGACGAGGCGAACGGGTGCGACGGCGACCACCAGACCTCGGACGACAGGTTGTGCCCGGTGTCGCCCAGCGCCTCGACCGCCTGCGGGAAGAGGATCGCCTTGCCGATCGAGGCCGCCTTGGGCGTGAAGCCCTGCTGCTTGGCCTGGGTCCAGAAGGTGGTGAAGTCCGGCGGGATCACCACGCCGGTCACGATCTCGACGTTGCCCGCCTTGAACGCGTTGATCTGGGCCGAGAAATCGTCGGTCAGGTTCTGGTAGCGGCCAGGATCGGTCAGGCTGTAGCCCTGCGCGGCCAGCACCGGCGGGAAGCCCACGACCGGGTCGCCCCAGGCGTTGCCGTCGCCGTCGTTCGGGAAGAGGCCGCCGACCGACTTGTTGGTCGAAAGCTGAGCCCACATGTTGGTGAAGACGGCGATGACGTCCTCGAGCCCCCAGAAGAAGTGGTAGGCGTAGTTGAACGGCTGCCACGAGCCCGGATCGCCGGGATTGCCCTGCTGCCCGATGAACCACGGCTGCCACGGCGCGACGGTCGAGAGGCAGGGAATGCCCTCGTTCTCGCAGGTGGTGGCGACGGGGTTCGTCGTCTCGGGGGTCGAGGCGACCAGCATCATGTCGATGCCGTCGTTGACGATCAGGTCCTGCGCCACCTCGGCGGCCCGGTTCGGGTTCGACTGGCTGTCCTTGACGATGACCTCGAAGTTCGCCCCCGCCTCGGACCCGGCGAAGCCGTCGAGGATGAAGCGGTCGGCCTCGGCGAAGGCGGCCAGCGGGCCGGACTGCGGCGTCACGTAGCCGACCTTGATCCGGGCGCCCTGCGCGAGGGCCGGTGCGGCCAGCCCGCCCGCGGCGAGCGTCAGGCCGGTGGCGGCGCTCGATTTCAGAAGATTGCGGCGTGTCAGCATCTCGTGTTCCTCCCTGGAGATGTCGGTCGCTCAGTGGCGCGGCGCGCGCCCGTGATAGGCGGCGTCGAGCAGGTCGCGGAGCCCCTCGCGCGTAACCGGCGCGGGGTTCCAGTAGGGGTTCTGCGTGGCGATGTCGGCGGCGCGGTCGAGGTCGGCCTCGGCCAGGCCCAGCTCGGCCAGTGTCAGCGGCGCGCCCGCGTCCGAGGCGAAGGCGTGCAGGGCCGCCCCCGGCGCAGTGCCGCCAAAGATGTCGGCGACGGGGGCCAGCAGCTCGGGCACGGCGGCGGCGTTATAGGCGATGGCGTGCGGAAGCAGCACCGCGTGGGTGTCGGCATGCGGCAGGTCGAAGGACCCGCCCAGCGTGTGGCAGAGCTTGTGATGCAGCGCCATGCCGACCTGCCCCAGCACCGTGCCGCAGAGCCACGCGCCATACAGCGTCTCGCCCCGGGCATCGAGGTCGGCGGGATCGGCGATCACCCGTGGCAGCGCGGTGGCGAAGGCCCGCATCCCCTCCACCGCCAGCGCGGTCGAGAGCGGGTTGCGGTCGCGGGCATAAAGGGCCTCGGCGGCATGGGCGATGGCGTTCAGCGCGCTCGTCACCGTCATCCGCACCGGCAGGCCGGTGACCAGTTCGGCGTCGTAGAGGATCACCTCGGGCTGCACCTTCGGATCGCTCAGCGTCGACTTGCGGCCCTTCTCGGTCTGGCCGAGGATCGGCGTCGCCTCGGACCCGGCATAGGTGGTCGGCACGACGATCTGCGGCAGGTCGGTGCGGTAGGCGATCGCCTTCCCGAGGCCGGTGGTCGAGCCGCCGCCGATGGCGACGAGGCAATCGGCGCGCACGTCGGCGACATGGCGCATCGCCTCCTCGGTCACGGCGACCGGCGTGTGCATCGCGGCGCGGGTGAAGACGCCCGCCGCCAGCGCGCCGATGCTTTCGGCCACCCCGAGCGCGGCATCCGCCTGCTGCGGCGTGGACAGGACGAGCGCCCGCGACGCGCCGAGGCGGCGCAGTTCGTCGGCGATCTCGTGCCGGGTTCCCGGACCGAACCGGACCCGCACCGAGGCACTCTGGGCGACGAAATCGCGCTGGAAATAGGACATGGCCTCCCCTCCTTGCCCCGGACTGTTGTCACCTTAGACCAGCGGAATTCATATCTTGATCGAATCTGGGACGGACAACATAACCTGCTGTTATGAAACTGGACCCCCGCCACCTCGAATTGCTCGCCGCGGTCGTCGATCACGGCGGCCTGACCGAAGGCGCGGCGGCGCTGGGGAAGTCGCAGCCGTCGGTGTCGCGCAGCCTCGGGCAGCTCGAAGCCCGGATCGGCGCGCCGCTGTTCCAGCCCGGGCGGCGGCCGCTTCAGGCGACCGACCTGGGCCTCGCGCTGGCCGAGCAGGGCCGCGCGGTGCTCAAGGCGGACCGGGCCGCGTCGCAGATCGTGGCGCTCTACCGCTCGGGGCATGCGGGCCTCGTGCGGGTCGGCGGCACGCCCGTCTTCATGGACGGCGTGATCGCGGGGATGATCGCCGAGTTCCAGCAGGCCTGCCCCGACGTGCGGGTGGACCAGTCCTATGGCTATGCCGACGACCTGATCGAGGGGCTGGGCAACGGCACGCTCGACCTCGCCGTCGTGCCGCTGCGCCCGGAAAAGGTGCCGGCCAGCCTGCAGTTCCAGCCGATCCTGCCCGGCCTCAACGTGATCGCCTGCCGTGTCGGGCATCCCCTGACCCGGCGCAAGCTGGTCACGCCGGGCGATATCGCCGAGTTCCCGTGGATCGCACCGCCCGCCAACAGCCCGCTCTATGCCGACCTGCGCCGGGCCCTGACCGACATCGGGGCGGAGGACTTCAAGATCAGCTTTTCCGGCGGGTCGCTGGCCTCGGTCATCAGCGTGCTGACCGGCTCGGACAGCCTGACGGTGCTGCCCTACTCGGTGGTGTTCATGATGCGGCCGCAAAAGACCGTCACCGCCCTGTCGCTGCGGATCGGGCACCCGGACCGCAACCTCGGGTTGCTGATGGCGGCGGGCGGCCCGGTGCCCCCGGCCACCGCCCGCCTGCGCAGTTTCGTCGCCGCCCGGTTCGAGGCGCTGGCCCGCCGGATCGTCGCGCACCAGACGAACCAGCTCTGGCGCTGAGCCGCCTCAGGCGTCGAGCCAGCCGAGCAGCGCCGCCGTGGTCTCGTCCGGCTGCTCCAGCACCGGCAGGTGCCCGGCCCCCGGCACGACGACAAGGCGGGACTGCGGCATCAGCGCGTGCATCCGGGCGTGCCGGTCGAGGGGGCAGAGCCGGTCGCCCTCGCCCATCAGGACCAGCGCGGGTCCGGTGAAGGCGGCCAGCGTCGCCTCCTGGTCCGGGCGGGCGGCCAGCGCGCGGGACTGGCGGACGAAGACCTCCGGCCCCAGCGCCAGCGCCATCTCCATGCAGAGAACGAGAATGGCCTGACGTCCCGGCCCCTCGGCCAGGTAGTTCGGCTTCATCTCGTCCCGCATCACCTCGAAGAGGCGCCCCGCCTCCGCCGCCGCGATCTGCGGGCCGCGCCGGGCCTGCACTTCGGGCGTCTCGGCCCAGGGGTTGGTGTCGAGCAGCGCCAGCCGCTCGACCCGGTCGGGGGCCTGCCGCAGCACCTCCATCGCCACGATGCCGCCCATCGACAGCCCGGCGAGCGCGAAGCGCGGCGGGGCGACCGCCAGCACGGACGCGGCGAGGCCTTCGATGCTGTCCTGCCCGGTCAGCGGCGCATGCAGCACCGCGCGCCGGCCGAGGGCCGCCATCTGCGGCCCCCAGAGCCGGGCGTCGCACATCATCCCGGGCAGAAGGACGAGCGGCGTCGTCATGCGACCGCGCGCGCGCCTTCGGACAGCGTGGCGAGCTTGGCCCAGGCGATCTCGGGATCGACCGCGCCGAAGCCCGCGAAGGTCCCGAAACCGCAGTCGCTGCCCGCGATGACCCGCTCGGCCCCGACGATATCGACGAAGCGCTCCAGCCGCTGGCGCACGAGGTCCGGATGCTCGACGAAGTTTGTCGTGGTATCGACGACGCCGGGCACCAGAACCTTGTGATCCGGGATGTCGGCGGCGCGGTCGCGGAACACCTCCCATTCATGGCCGTGCCGGGGGTTCGAGGTCTCGAACAGCACGTAGCGCGCCTTGGCCGACATCAGCGTGTCGAACATCTTGGCCATCGGGATGTCGCAGACATGCGGCCCCTCGTAGTTGCCCCAGCAGATGTGGATGCGGATACGCTCTTCCGGGACGTCCTGCAGCGCGTGGTTCAGCGCCTCGACATGGGAGGCGGCGACCTTGAGGAACTCGGCGTCGCTGAGGTCGGTGAAGAGCATGTGCCGAGACAGGGCCAGGTCCGGGCAGTCGAGTTGCAGGTCGAGGCCCGCCGCCACGATGGTTTCGTATTCCGCCTTCATCGCGTCCGCGAGCGCGGCCAGATACGCCTCGCGCGTCGGGTAATGGGCGTTCTGCAGGAAGAGCGAGATCACTCCCGGCGAGGCCGCGTTCATGAAGCCGCGCTCGACCCCCGCGGCGGCCATCCCGGTCTTCAGGTTCGCGATGTCCTTTTCCAGCTCGCCCTGCCCCTTCGAGCGCACCTCGCCCACGCACATCGGGCGGGCGTATTTCGGCGTGCCGCCCGACTTGGCGATGCGGTCGAGGAAGCTCGGGTAGAGCTTGAGATCGGCGGGCGCGTTGCGCGGGCTGTCGCCGTCGAAGCCGGTGTAGCGATCCTTGACGTAGGTGGCGTAGCTGATCTTCGACATTTCGCCGTCCGAGACGATGTCGATCCCGGCCGCCTTCTGGCGCTGCACCGCCTCGGCCACGGCCTCGGCCATCACGGTGTCGAAGGCGGCGGGATCGTAGGGCTCGTTCCGCTCGCGGGCGAAGAGCATGTCCACCACGGCCTGCGAGCGCGGCAGGCTGCCGACATGGGTTGCGAGAAGGGTCATGGCGTTGCGATCCTTATTCCGATCTTTCCGATATGGCCGCGCGTCAGGAAGGCCTCCTGCGCGGCCGCGAGGTCTTTCAGGTCATGGGTGGCGGCGACGAGGGGCCTGATCTCGCCCGCCTCGATCCGGCGGACAAGCCCGGCAAAGACCCCCTCGCCCAGCACGGTCGCCCCGTGCAGCGTCAGGTCCTTGAGGTAGAGCGTCCGCAGGTCGAGCGGCACCTCGGCCCCCGCCACGGCTCCGGAGGCGACGTAGCGCCCGCCGGGTTTCAGGAGGTCCAGCAGCACCGGGAACCCCGGCCCGCCGACGAGGTCCACGACCACGTCGAAGCTGTCGCGCCCGAGTTGCGCGGGCAGGTCGGCCGCGCGGTCGGCCACCCCGGCCGCCCCGAGCGCCATCAGGGCAGCGGCCTTCGCGGGCTGGCTGACCGCGACCGCCTCGGCCCCGCGCGCCACCAGAAGTTGCACCGCCGCCGATCCGACCCCGCCCGAGGCCCCGGTCACCAGCACCCGCTCGCCCGCGCGCACCCCGGCGCGGACCAGCATGTTCTCGGCGGTCGAGTACGAACAGGGGAAGGTGGCCAGCTCCACGTCGGACAGGTCCGAGGTCACCGCATGGGCGTGCCGGTCGGCCACGCAGAGAAACTCGGCGAAGCTGCCCGGCACCTCCGAGCCGAGGAACCACGGCGGATCGCGCCGCGCGCCGCCCGCCTCGCGCAGGCAGGGCTCCACCAGGACGCGGGTGCCGATGCGGGTGGCGGGGACGCCCGGTCCGACCGCCTCGATCACGCCGCAGGCGTCGATGCCCTGGATATGCGGAAAGACCAGCGGGCGGCCGGTCCAGGTGGCGTCCTCGGCGGCGCTGCCGCTCTTCGAGTACCACGCCAGCCGGGTGTTGATGTCGGTGTTGTTGATCGCGGCGGCGGCGACCTTCACCCGCACCTCGCCCGGCAGGGGCTCCGGCACGGGCAGGTCGTCGCGCCACGACAGGCACTCCGGCCCGCCGTGCCCGGTCAGCACGACACCGCGCATCAGCCGCGCCACGTCGCCCCCGGTGCGTCGTCGGTCCCGACAACGTGGTAGAGCGCCGCCTCGCCGCTCATCGAGGGGACCGCGCTATGGTCGAGGTCCGCGGGCACCAGCGCGGTGTCGCCCGGCGCGAGGATGGTCTCGCCGCCGTCCCAGGCCAGCCGCCAGTGCCCGCGCACCGGCATCAGCACGGAGGCGCGGTCATGGCGGTGCATCCCGGCGCTGGCCGAGGCGCGGGTGACGAAGCCGACCTCGAAGCCGGGCCGGTCGCGCAGCACGCCCTCGGGGCCGATCACCGTCGCGGGCGTGCGGTCCGCGAGCGCCACGAGGTCCCAGTAGCGCGCGACATGGTGCGGGATCACCTCGGCCGTGGTCGGCTCGGGGAACTGCGCCAGTTCGGCCTCGGTCAGCAGCGGCATGGGCGCGACGCCCTCCGGCAGGGTCTGGCCCTTCTTGCTGTCGTAGAGCTTGCCCTGTTCGGACAGCACCAGCCCGTGCGCCCGGGCGTCCTCGATCACCTGCGGCGCCCAGATCACGCCGCCACCGGCATCATCGCCGCCGAGGATCGCCATGATCATCCCGTAATCGGTGCCGATGTTCTCGAACCCCCGGAAGATGCCGGTGGGGATGTTGAAGATGTCGCCCTCCTCCAGCACCACCTCGCCCGCCGTGCCCCAGCGCCCCCAGAAGAAGCGCCAGCGGCCCTTGAGAACGAAGAACACCTCCGCCGTGCGGTGCGAGTGCAGCGAGTTCCGGCATTTCGGCGGCTGGCCCGCCGCGCCGATGTTGAAGCCGATCGCGTCGGTGATGTGGACGTGCTGGTCGGCGGCCTCGGAGACCCCGCCCCCGATGATGGTGAAGTTTTCCTTCTGGTCCGAGCCCGGCGTGTGGGCGTCGATGAAGGCGGTCCGGCACGGCATCAGTTCACCGTAGCGGACGATCTGCGGGGCGGTCATAGGTCACCTGTGTGGAGAAGGATCTGCTTCCAGATCGCGGTTTCGTCGAAAATCACCCATTCGCGGCGCAGGCGCGGCGGCGCGGCCCCGAGCGTGCCGAACTCGGCATGGCTGAGACCGAGAACATAGACCTCGGCCCCGGTGGGCCGCCCGAAGACGCCCCAGCCGTCGTGACGGCCATGCAGCGACCAGCGCAGCGCGGCGCGCGGCGGCAGGGTCGGGTCCTCGCGCCCGATGACGTGATGGACCGTGAAGGTGGCCGATGGGAACGCGGCACGCAGGCCCATCCAGAACCGGTCCGCGTCGCCCCAGCCGAAGCCGTTCACCCCGCCGGGATGTTCGAGCTGCGCGGCGCGGTCGTATTCGGCCGGGACCGCCGCCATGTCCGCCGCCATCAGCCGGGTCAGCAGGTCGGCGTAGCGCGCGCCCCAGGGATTGTCGTTGCCGCGCCCGGCATAGGGGCCGGGGCGGTCGGTGGCGGGGCTGAGGGGACGGACGCAGGCCTCGGGCCCGCCTTCGCGGGCGATCAGGTCGCGGGCATACTGGGCGGGCTCCCAGCCCATCTGGCGCACGATGGCCCCCTGGTCGCGGATCAGCCATTCGTCGTCGATGGCGTTGTCCTTCGCGTGGCAGTCCGCGATGATCCGGTAGCGCAGGCTGCGCCCGGTGGCCTTGCCGTAGACCCCGTCGCCGAGGTGCGTCGCGGTCGAGATGATCCGGTGCGAGGACAGCATCCCCTCCTCCGGCGTGCCGGACCAGATCACGTCCTCGCCCAGAAGCTGGCGGTCGGGGAACTCGGCCAGCGTCGCCATGGTCGCGGCGATCACGCCCTGGTTGCCGACCACCACCGAGGCGGGCGAGCGCACGACGATCTCGGGCGCATAGTAGTGGTGCAGGGTCGCGATGCCGCGATCCTCCCAGATTTCCTTGGTGATCCCGAGAATGTAGTCGGGAAAGTCGGCGAACTTCGGATCGAAGCCCTTCATGGCTGGAACCCCTTGGGACGGCGTGCAGAGCCGCGCAGGACGAGCGGCCCGGGAATGCGGATGTGGCGGGCCTCCGGCTCGCCGGCGATGCGGGAGAGAAGCGCCTCGACCGTCGCGCTGACCATCCGGTTGACCGGCTGGCGGATCGTGGTCAGGTCGTAGACCGGCCAGGCGGCGATCGGCACGTCGTCGTAGCCCACCACGGACACGTCCTCGGGCACCCGCAGGCCCAGCTCGAAGCGCAGGACGTCCATCACCGCGAAGGCCATGTGGTCGTTGCCGACGAAGACGGCGTCGGGGCGGTCCGGCGTGCCGAAGATCTCGCGCGCGACGGTGGCGGCGGTGTCGCGGTTGTACATGCCGTCGACCTCGGCAACGGCGGTCCGGCCCTGCGCGGCCAGCCCGTCGCGGAAGCCGCGCGCGCGGTCGCGCCCGGTCGACGAGCCCTGCCAGCCCGCGATATGGGCGATGCGGTCATGCCCGCCCGCGATCAGGAACTGGGCGACCGCCCGTCCGCCCGCGATGTTGTCCGAGGTGACCTCGGACAGGCGCGGATCGTCCTGGCCCCGGTTGAACATGACGACCGGGATGCCCGACGCCTCGCACAGGTTGGTCAGCTCGTTGGTCATCGCGACCGAGGCCGTGACGATGGCGTCCACCCGGTAGTCGAGCAGCTCGCGCATGACCTGCGCCACCCCCTCGGTCGAGTTCTCGGCCATGAAGACGAGGATGTGATAGCCCTCGGCCTGCAGCGCGCGGCTGAGGCGTTCCAGCGCGACCGGGTAGAACTGGTTGTCGAGATAGGCCACCACCAGCCCGATGATGCCGCTCTTGCCGGTGATCATCGCGCGGGCCAGCGGGTCGGGGCGGTAGCCGAGCTGCGTCGCGGCCTTCAGCACCTTGGCCTTGGTCGCCGCCGAGGCCGAGGCGCCCGGCGTGAACACCCGGCTGACCGCAGACTGGCTGACCCCGGCGAGGCGGGCCACGTCCATCGAGGTGACCTTGCCCTCGCCCATCAGTCCGCCGTCCAGCCGCCGTCGACCAGCAGCGCCGTGCCCGTGACCAGCGCCGAGGCGTTGGAGGCGAGGAACAGGCACGGCCCCATGATGTCCTCGAGCGCCCCGACCCGGCCCAGCTTGATCTTGCTTTCGATCCACGCCCGGCGCTCCGGGTTGGCGAAGGTCGCCTCGGTCAGCGGGGTGCGGATGAAGGTCGGGCAGAGGGTGTTGACCCGGATGCCGTGCGGCCCCCACTCGATCGCCATCGACTTGGTCATGCCCTCGAGCGCGTGCTTGGTCGCGGCATAGACCGCGCGGTCGATCCCGCCGACCACGCCCATCTGCGAGGAGACGTTGATCAGGCTGCCGGGCTTGCCCGCCGCCACCATTCCCCGCGCGACCGCCCGGGTCAGGAAATACGCGGCGCGCACGTTGACGTCGAACACCGCGTCATAGTCGCCGGGTTGCGTGTCCAGCGCCGGGCTGTGCCGCGCGAGGCCCGCGGCGTTCACCAGCACGTCGAACGGCCCCTCGGCCGCGACCAGCGCGGCGGTCGCGTCGAGATCGGTGATGTCGTGCGCGCGCGCCGTCACCTGCGCCCCCTCGGCCGCCAGCGCGGCGCGCGCCTCCTCCAGCGGGCCCGCGCGGCGGGCGACCAGCGTGACGGCGGCCCCGGCGCGGGCGAGCGCGGTGGCGCAGGCCAGCCCGATCCCGGACGAGGCGCCGGTGACGAGGGCACGCCGGCCATCGAGCCGGAACGAGGGAGAGGCAGGCAGGGTCAGGGTCATGGGGCAAGCGGGTCCGGCAGCGTGATCGGTCCGGTCGCGCGCGCCTTGTTGAACTCGCGCATCCGGCCCAGCACATCGACGCCCAACTGGGCGTAGAGATCAAGCAGATCGACCAGCACCCAGTTCTCGCGGATCAGGCCGTTCTCCAGCCGCCAGAAGTCGAGGCTGCGCAACAGCACCTCGCGGCCGACGGGCGGAATGCCCAGCCAGCCGTCCCCGGTCAGGGTCAGGCGCATGTTGGGCCAGCCGGTTTCGGCGACATAGGCCCCCTGCCCGATCCAGTGGGACATCAGGTCGCCCAGCGCGTCGAGCTTGCGGTCGGGCATCCCGCGCAGGAAGGGGATCTGGTGCCAGTGCCGGAAGCCCGCAATGCCGCGCCCGGTGCCGATCCCGGCGGGGCCGTACCAGTTGAAGCGCGGGTGCCAGAACCGGTCCAGCTCCATCACCGCCGGGTCGGGGTTGCCCGGGTAGCGGCAGAGCGCGGTCAGCATCCCGATCACGTGGTCGAGCGCCGCCTGCCCGTCGCCCGTGGCCGTCAGGCCGTCGCCCGAGGCGGGCGCGGGCGTCGCGAGGAACGCGCCCAGTTGCGGCGCCATCGGCCAGGCGCGGGCCTGCATCATCAGCTCGGGGATGTCCCAGATCGCCTGCATTCGTGTCACCCGGCCGTCTTCGAGCCGGAAGAACTCGTGATAGCGCATGTGGGCCAGGTGCCCGGTCGGCGGGATGCCGAGGAAGGGCGCGAGGAAGGTGCCCATGTAGCAGCCCATCGCCGCGACCCAGTCCTGCCCCTCGGGCGTGGTCCCGGCCATCAGGATCATGTCGCGCCGCTCAAGGTCCGGCATCGCCGCCGCGAGCGGGGCGAGGCAGGTATCGACGAAGGCCGCCCCGGCCAGGTCGCCGAACGGGTGGCAGAGGTGCAGCACCGCGTCGGGTGCCACCAGTTCGTCCCAGGCCGCGCGCACGGTCGCGGTGTCGTAATCCGCCGCGGCGGCGCGGAACCGCGCCAGCCGGGCCTTCAGCGCCTCGGGGGTCATTCGTCGTCTCCGCGTCCTTGGGGGTTATTCCGCCGCGACGCCATAAGGCACGTTGCGCCCGCCATAGCGCCGGACGCGGATGTTGCACTGTTCGGCATGGCCGACGAAGCCCTCCAGCATGCAGAGCCGCGAGCCGTACTCGCCCACCAGCGCCGCCGCCGCGTCGGTGGTGACGCGCTGGTAGCTGTGGGTCTTGAGGAACTTGCCGACCCAGAGCCCGCCGGTATAGCGCCCGGCCTTCTTCGTCGGCAGGGTGTGGTTGGTGCCGATGACCTTGTCGCCGTTCGCCACGTTGGTGCGCGGCCCGAGGAACAGCGCGCCGTAGCTGTGCATGTTCTCGAGATACCAGTCGTCGCGGTCGGTCATCACCTGCACGTGCTCGTAGGCCATGTCGTTGGCGACCCGCAGCATCTCGTCATGGTCGGCGCAGAGGATCACGTCGCCGTAGTCCGCCCAGGACACCCGCGCGGTCTCGGCGGTCGGCAGGATCGCGAGCAGCCGGTCGATCTCGGCCAGCGTCGCCTCGGCGAGGCGGCGCGAATTGGTGATCAGGCAGGCGGGCGAGTTGTAGCCGTGCTCGGCCTGCCCCAACAGGTCGGTGGCGCAAAGCTCGGCGTCCACCGTGTCGTCCGCGATCACCATGGTCTCGGTCGGCCCGGCGAAGAGGTCGATGCCGACGCGGCCATAGAGCTGGCGCTTGGCCTCCGCGACGAAGGCGTTGCCCGGGCCGACCAGCATGTGAACCGGCTCGAGGCTCTCGGTCCCGAGCGCCATCGCGCCGACGGCCTGGATCCCGCCGAGGCAGAGGATCTCGTGCGCCCCGCCCAGGTGCATCGCGGCCACGATCGCCGGGTGCGGCGCCCCGTTGACCGGCGGTGCCGAGGCGACGATGCGCGGCACGCCCGCGACGGTCGCGGTCAGCACCGACATGTGGGCCGAGGCCACCATCGGGAACTTGCCGCCCGGCACGTAGCAGCCGACCGACTGCACGGGGATGTTGCGGTGCCCGAGGATCACGCCCGGCAGGGTCTCGACCTCGACATCGGTCATCGAGGCGCGCTGCGCCTCGGCGAAGCGGCGGATCTGGTCCTGCGCGAACCGGATGTCCTCCATGTCGCGGGCGCTGACCTTCTGCATCGCCGCCTCGATCTCGGAGGGGGTCAGGCGAAACGCCTCGGGCGTGTAGCGGTCGAACTTCTCCGACAGCTCGCGGACCGCGGCGTCGCCCCGCGTCTCGATGTCCTTCAGGATCGCCTCGACCGTGGCGCGCACCTTCGCGTCGTCCTCGGCCCGGTCCGCTTCGGGTTTGCCCCGCTTGAGATACTCGGCCATGTGTCTCCTCCTGCCGGGCGGGCGGGCGGGGGTGGGTGCCCCGCGGGCCTCCGGCTGTTGCCTGTCTGGGTCGGTGGGGCGACGACAACGCCGCGCCGCGAGATACGGGGATGCTCAGCTGTCGAGGCGCGCGCCGCTCCCGCTGTCGAAGAGGTGGCAGATCCCCGCCGGCACCGCGGCCGCGAAGGGATCGCCGATCTCGGCCCGGAAATCCTTGGGCGCCTTGACCGACACCAGCGCGCCCCCGGCGCGGACAGTGACCATCGTGGCGTCGCCCAGCAGTTCGAGCGAGTAGATCGGGGCGGCGATCTCGTGGCGGTCGCCGGTGCCCGGGGTGGCGTCCTCGGCCCGGAAGCCCAGCGTCACGCGCCCGGCGTGGGTGGCGGGCAGGCCCGAGATCGTCACGTTCGGCCCGGTGAAGGTACCGTTCCTGAGGTCGCCCTCCATCAGATTCATGGCGGGGCTGCCGATGAAGCCCGCGACGAAGGTGTTCGCGGGCCGGTCGTAGATGTCGGTCGGCGTGCCGACCTGCTGCACGACACCCTTGTTCATCACCACCACGCGGTCGGCGAGCGTCATCGCCTCGATCTGGTCATGGGTGACGTAGACCGTGGTGACCTGCAACTCGTGGCTCAGGTTCTTGATCTGCGCGCGGGTCGAGACCCGCAGCTTGGCGTCGAGGTTCGACAGCGGCTCGTCCATCAGGAACACGTTCGGCTGCCGCACGATGGCGCGGGCAAGCGCCACGCGCTGCCGCTGGCCGCCGGACAGTTCTGCCGGGCGGCGGTGCAGGAAGTCGGTCAGCTCCACCATCTCGGCGGCGCGCATCACGCGCTCCTTGTGCTCGGTCTCGGCGATGCCGCGCACCTTCAGGGGGAAGCGGATGTTCTCGTAGACGTTCATGTTCGGGTAGAGCGCGTAGGACTGGAACACCATCGCGATGTCCCGGTCCTTCGGGTCGAGGTCGTTGACCCGCTTGCCGTCGAACAGGATATCGCCCTCGGTGACATCCTCGAGCCCCGCGATCATCCGCATCGTCGTGGTCTTGCCGCAGCCCGAAGGCCCGAGCAGCACCAGGAACTCGCGATCCGCGATGGTCAGGTCGAACTCGTGCACGCCGACGAAGGAGCCCCAGCGCTTCGAGATATTGGCCAGCCGGACCTCTGCCATGACCGCACCCCTGCATAAAATTGCATACGATTGCGCAAACTCTAGGCCCGAATCGATTTCTGCGGCAAGGACTATTTCTGCAATGGATTTGCGACAAGCTGCAAACTCGATGCTTGCATTATGACAAGCGAAAGTCATGCTGTTGCAGGCGTATGCATAGCTGCCCCGATTCGGGCGGCAGCCCGCGCCAACGGACGCGGCCGCGGCCGCAAACGACATGACGCGCCCCCGCGCACCGGGGCGCAGACAAGGACCTGGGAGGGTCGTGGACATGCAATTCTGGAAAACGACGGCAGCGGCTTCGGCGCTTGCCCTTCTGAGCGGGACGACCGCGATGGCAGCCTGCGGCATCGGCGCGGGCAACGTGACCATCCTCGGCAACGACTTCCCCGCCCTGCAGGCGGTGGTCGCCGGGGCGAAGGCCTGCGAGGGCGACGGCCTGACCGTGGA
>JAUHZL010000011.1 GCA_030425945.1 Alphaproteobacteria bacterium
CGGGAAGTAGGGCTCCAGACGCGCCATCTGCGCGTCCGTCAGCCAGAAGAGATTGCTCATGCCACCGCTCCCTTTTCGAACAGTGAATCATGAGCTTACCGCTCATTCAATGGGTCCTGACCCTAGAAAGTCGACCGGTGATATGTAAACTGGCACATTTGTACTACCGCCGCGTTCAGCCATATGTTGCGTGGACGTATAGCGAACAGTGCCAATCTGAAATGGAACTGGTACTCCTACGCCGGCCGCTCTGGCTTCATCTTCCGCGTTCTTCGCCCGATCCGGATCCACATAATTTACGATCGTCTCCAGCGCGGCGGGCGTGGGCTTGTAGACTCGCATCATTCGGGTGGCGAAGATGTCCTCGATATCGGTACCCATGCGCAGCTTGCTGTCCTGGCCGACGAAGAATGTGCCGAGTATGTGGCCGCGCATCCCGGACCAACTCATCCGGTTGACTGTGATTGGTTCGAGCCCCTCTAGCCTACCCGTCCTTACGTCAGGATTCTCCTGAAAGAACTGGGTGATCGCTCTGAGGTGCTCAGAGTCGGTCTCGATTGGCGCGCGGCCCGTGACGCGAAGCAAGATAACCCTGCGATCGACTGGCGGTGTGGTCGCAAATGCGGAAGGATCGAAGGTCGCCGCAAGCAGATAGGAGTTGTGTGGTATCCCTTCCACGTCGTTGCGCCAACGGTCGTGCACCATCACAAGCGCTTCGTTGTAGTCCATCGAAAGAGTGAAGCCGACGCGTCGGCTGTCTTGGGCTTGCGGACTTGACGGATCGTCCACGACGAGGGCCACAAGTGGGGACGTTGCTGCCGTCGCGCGCTCGATAATATTATTCATGCTTAGCTCCAGAGTCCGTGTATCGCATCCGCCCATAGCATGAATTCCGTGCACCTTTCATTTTACGGGCGAACAGTAGCGTCTAGCTTTGCGTTCGGCTCGACTGCGAGAAGGGCGGCTTCAACATCATGCACTTCAACTGTTCGAGCTCTGTCACCGAGAACGACCTCGTTCGCGACTCCAGCCCTTTGCGCGAAGTTATGAGCGGTGACCTCCTTTGAGGAGATGTCATCGATCATTGATTTCTTGTTGGCGGTGTAGCGCATATCGGCAAGCGCGTATCCTGGGAGTCGTCGAAGCGATGCTCGAGCTTCAGGGCAGTTGTCATATGACAGGAACCACCGGCCGGGGAGAGATGCTAACCGTTCCTTCAGTGCGCGGTGATCATCGTCGGCGAACCATAACCTATAGAGCCGGTCAGCCTTGTGAAAGAAAGGTGGGTCAAGATACCAGAAGTCGTTGGGTACTATACCCCGACGGGTTGCAGCTGCTCTGTATGATGCGATAAGTCGGCGAAAGTCCATATTCCTCACCGAGACGCGGCTCGACAGACGCGAAAGCTCCCAAATTCGTTCCGCCAAAGCATACCGATTGTAGCGACATCCAATCTTGTATTCCGAAGCTTGCGACATGCCGCCGATCGGACCGGCAGTTTCACTGAGAGCGCCCGAAAAAGATGTTCTATTTAGAAAAAGACACTTAAAAGCGCGCTCAATTGTATCTTGCGGGTCATCGGCCCGCAATCGCAGCCATTCATCTAGCGAAACCTCAGCATCTAGCACACGGTCAGCAAGTGCGTCGGCGCGAGACGAGAACACCGTCGCCCAAAAGTCCGCCACGAGTGGGTCTAGATCAGAAATTACCGCTCGGTCAGCTATCCCGGCCTCAAGAAAAGCTATAGTAACAGAAGCGCCACCCACGAAGGGCTCAATTATCCGTTCGAAGCCATCGACGCCGTGGCAGTCCATTTTAAAAGCAATCCGTGCGGCAAGTTTGCGCTTGCCACCGGGATACCTCAATGGACTTAGATAGTATTTTTTCAGTGCCTTCCGTACTCGAGCTTCCGCGCTGCTCGACGCACTGGCCCTGCTAACTCTACTTGACATCGCCTGACGTTACCTCTGTTGCATGCGATCATCGCGTGGTAACTTGTCCAGATCAAGGGTTTGGAGCGATCATAGGCACAAATTCCGGGGCTGTGCAGAGGTGGCATTGCAACAAGTACAGAGGCGTTGGCCCGAGAACTCGTCCACCTGTACCGTCCAGATGAGCGAGGACGTTTCCAGCACTCGCGCCAATGTCACCTCCGCCCCCTGCTTCCCGTCCAGAATCGCTTGGACGATATCGGGCGCGAGCAGCGTTAGCCGCAGCATGCGGGTCATGTAGGAGGGCGCGATTCTCTCGCGCTCGGCCAGTTCGGCGATGGTGGTGAACTCGCCCGACTCGAGCATCCGTTTCCATCGGAACGCGCGGGCCAGCGCCTTCACCAGCGTGTTGTCCGTCCGCCGCGGTTGCGCGGCGCCCTCCGGCAGCTGCATCTCCTTCCGCCCGCCGCGCTTCACGACCCGGAACGGCACGTGGAGAGTCACGGTCTCCGGGAATGGAGCCCCGCGGGTCATGCGGCTTCTCCGATCCTGCCGGCCAGCATCTCGCGCGCAAGGTCGTTCAGGCCGTCCACCCGGAGCCGGACGTTGAGCCCGTCCGTGTCGATCTCCACGCGCTCCACCAGCAGCGCCACGATGCGCGCCTGCTCGGCGGGGAAGAGTTCGTCCCACAGCGGATCGATCTGCTGAAGCGCCGCGAGGGCGTCAGCCTCGGTGATGTCGCCGTCGTGGGCGCGCGCCGCTTTCCACGTGCCCGCCACGATCTCGGGCTGGCGGAACACGATGCGCAGCTGGTCGATGACGGCGGCCTCGAGCTCGCCCGCGGGCACGCGGCCGACTGGGCAGGATCCGGCGCCGTGCTTCAGCACATTCTGGCTGACATAGTAGCGGTAGAGCTTGTCGCCCTTGCGGGTGTGCGTCGGCGAGAAGGCCGCGCCGTCCGGGCCGAACAGCAGCCCCTTCAGCAGCGCGGGCGTGTCGGCGCGGGTGCGGGCAGCGCGCTTGCGGGGGCTTTCCTGCAGGATGGCGTGAACCCGGTCCCACGTCTCGCGGTCGATGATGGCGTCATGCTCGCCGGGGTAGCTCTCGCCCTTGTGGACCGCCTCCCCGATATAGGCGCGGTTGTTGAGCATCCGGTAGAGGTACTTCTTGTCGATCCGGTTGCCGCGTGGCGTGCGTATGCCACGCTTTGCCACCTCGCGCGCCAGTTCCGTCCCCGAGCCGATTTCGATGAACCTGGCGAAGATCCAGCGGACATGCTCCGCGGCGTCCTCGTCGACGACCAACTTCCGGTTTTCCACGCGGTAGCCGTAGGGCGGCACCCCGCCCATCCACATGCCCTTCCTGCGGCTGGCGGCGACCTTGTCGCGGATGCGCTCGGCGGTGACCTCCCTCTCGAACTGGGCGAAGGAGAGCAGGATGTTGAGCGTCAGCCGGCCCATGGACGTGGTCGTGTTGAAAGACTGCGTGACCGAGACGAACGTCACGCCGTTGCGGTCGAATACCTCGACCAGCTTGGCGAAGTCGGCCAGCGAGCGGCTGAGACGGTCGATCTTGTAAACCACGACCACGTCGACCAGCCCGTCCTCGATGTCCTCCAGCAGCCGCTGCAGGCCGGGGCGCTCCAGCGTGCCGCCCGAGATGCCACCGTCGTCATACTGATCGCGGACCAGCACCCAGCCCTCGGAGCGCTGGCTGGCGATGAAAGCCTCGCAGGCCTCCCGCTGGGCGTGGAGGCTGTTGAACTCCTGCTCCAGCCCTTCCTCGGAAGACTTGCGCGTGTAGATCGCGCAGCGCTGCTTGCGTACGATGGGCTTGATCATGTCCGCGCCCTCCGGTTCTTCAGCCCGAAGAACACCCAACCATTCCAGCGTGTGCCGGTGATGGCGCGGGCGATGGCCGAGAGCGACTTGTAAGGCCGCCCCTGCCACTCGAAGCCGTCCGCGGTGACGGTGACGACGTGCTCGACGCCCTGCCACTCGCGGATCAGCCGGGTGCCGGCGATGGGCATGGTGTCGGCGCGGACGCGGCTCTTCTTCCTGTCGCCGCCATCGAGTTCCTCGCCCAGCCGTTCAAGCCGCCGGATCGTCTCGGGCTTCAGGCCACCATAGGCCAGCTCCTGGATGCGGTAGGCCAGCCTGCTCTCCAGGTAGCGGCGGTTGAAGGGCGGCGGCTCCGTGTCGAACAGGTCGCGCCACTGCGCCTTCAGCTCCGGCGTCGTCGCCGCCTTCAGCGCGGCGAGGCGCGCGGGGATGGGATCGTGGGTCGTCATGCGGGTCTCCGGTGAGTTGGAGTTGCATGACGGCATTGGTCGACCGGAGAGTGTAGGCGAATTTCTCCAGTACCGTCAGAAGGTTCACCCCGTTCCCGCAGCCGTAACCGGACCAGCCCGAGCGCCAGCAGGCCGCACAGCTCGGCGCGACGTTCAGCGGGGGTCATCTGGTCGGGCGGCAGGGGATTGGGGCGCTTCATGTCGAGGTGACCGGAGTCTGTGGTGTCGTCACAGAGGAAAAGCCACCTCCGGCGCCGTGATGGGACATCCACGCTGATCGTAGGAACAGAAAAGGAACAAAAACGCTTGCTCGCGGCCTGCGACTCCGCGATCCTCTCCGGTTGAATCCCTACCGAGCAGCAGTTGATTGAGGTGTGTTCATGCCGCGCAAGTCTCTTCCTTTGGGCCCCGAATCCCTTGGTCTGATCGAAGATGCGCGGATCGATCTACTGCGTGCAGCGCTCGCCGTTCGGGACGATGACAGCGAGCCTGAATTCGAGCTGCCCGAGGATATGCCCGATCTCGAGGACGAGGACGCCACCCATGCGTTTCGGGAGCGCCTCATCGAGATCCTCTCCGAATTCGACCCGGATGAACTTCGCCCAACCGAAACCCGGTCACGCCGCATTCGCGCGCTCGCCAGCGGGAAAGGCGTGACGTCGCTGGAAACCATCGTGGCCCAGAAGCTGGATCATGAACGGGCGGCGGAATTTGACGATCAGCACGACCCGCTCTGCAGGAGCATCTGGGCGTTTCTCAATGCCCGCGAGACCTTCGAGAACGCGGAGAGCTTCCACTTCGCCCGACAGTTTCGCGATCACCGCAAGCTCTATGACGCCTTCGAGGTGGATCTGGAAACCGCGACGCCGCTCGATGCGGCGTCCGTCGACGAGCGGGCGCTCGAAAACAGGATCAAGGAGGTCCTCGAGCTCAGGCCCGCGATCTCCTGCACGGTCCGGGCGCTCGACCTGCCGAAGACCGACGCCCACCCCGCGTCGATCATGCTGATCGTGCGCCATGGCGGGCCGCTCTCCAGCGTCTACAACCACCGAGACGACGGCCGGCGCGCGACGATCTACTATCGACCGCCGAACGAAGTGACCCTGATCTACACGCCGTCGCTGCGCCAGATCGAGGTCTGCGCGGACAGCCCGCTGGTTCGCCAACAGGTCAGCGACACCTTCGCCGAGGTCGCGCTCAACCACGACATCTCCCAGAAGCCGCTCACCTGGAAGCGCTACAACCTCACGCGTTTCCGGTCCTCGCTGGCGCTCGAACGCCCCGCCATCGAGGGCTACGACATCAGCGACGCCCGCGTCCTGGAGGCGGAGGTTCGCCTCGGCCACTGGCGGCGCAAGCTGCTGCTGAAGGTCACCATCGACGACGACATCGAAGAGGTCGCCGACCAGTACCTCGGCGCGCGCAACGTGTTCCGGCGCGCCGAGCGTTTCAGCCGGGTCGGCATCGCCGTGGTCTACAGTCGGGCCGGGGATGCGACCGAGCGGACGCTCAACATCACGATCTCGGGCACGAAGAGCTGCAATCTCCAGAGCCACAAGGATCCGGAAGAACGCAGCCTCGGATTCATGCTGCTCCAGGAGTGGGGCATCCTCAGCGCCTTCCGGCAGATCGACCCTTCGGACCTTCGGGCGATGTTCGCCGAGTTGATCAAGCTGCACGACCGCGTCGAGGACGAGGTCACGGGCCAGTACCTGCGTGAGCTCGGTCTCGACGCTCAACGGCTGATCCAAGGCGGGCTGCTCGAGCGGCGTGACCGCCAGGACGTCGTGCTGATCGAGGATGGCGACATCGATGGCGAAGGAGCCGTGAAACCGTCCACGAAGCCAGGGATGGTCCGCACCCTAGGGCCTTTCGGCGAGGAAGCCGGTGACGTGCCCGCGGGCGATCTCGACAAGTATTCGCTCAACGCCGACTGGCTCCACGAGACGATCCTGCGGCTGCTGAAGCCACTGCTGACGCGGCGCGGGTCGCAACAGATCCTCGACCCGGAATTGACCCTGCTCGGCGCGATGGAGATCGGCGGCGCGGAGGTGCCGCTGTATTTCGCGCGGCGGCTGAACGACCTGAAGACCGTCGAACGGCTGGACCTGGCGATGCGCGCGCGCAACCAGGCAGGCGTCGGCATCGTGCTCTCGGGCAGCGAGGACATGCCCTCCCATCTCGGGCCGAACGTCGTGGTGGCGTTGCTGTCGAACATTGCGCCGGCCGAGGAGGAATTCGCGGTCGCGCGCGACGGGCTCGAACTGGCGTTCCGCAGCAACTTCGCGCTGGCACGCGGCGGCGCGACACCGCAAGTGCTCCGCTCCGGCAAGCAGTCGGGGATGCTGCATGTGCCGGGGAAGGATCCGCTGCCTCTTACCGGCCCAGACCAGATCAAGATCTTCGAGCGTCTCGTGGCAGCCTCTAAGACGGGCAGCCCGGATGTGCAGGTGAAGGCTCTGATGGACGGGCTCGGTTCGCGCAGTCCCCAGCAGGCATTCCGGCCGAAGACCTGGGAGAGCATCCTGAACGTCTACATCGCCAAGGGCGAGAAGCGCGGCTACTGGCGGCTGGTGATCGACGGGGCGTCGCCCGAGCCGGCCGTCTAACAACGGTCTAACATGCCGTGCGGGACGGTCTAACAAGCGGCTGATTACTGGAAGGGCTCCACTTCAGAGGAGCACTTCCATGCCGACTCCCTTCCCATCGCGCCAGGCGGCCCCGACGAGGCGATCCGGCGCTGCGAACGCCAACCCCACCACCGCGTACTGGCGCTGCACGCGCTGCGACAAGCTGCTCGGCGTCTGCCGGGACGGTCGCATGCACCTGCGGTTCGCGCGGGGCCACGAGTATCTCGTGGGCTTCCCGGTTCAGGCCACCTGCCGCGGCTGCGGCACGCTGAACCACGCCACCGCACCCGCGCGCTGACGCGCGCCCCCACCCAACCCCTGAAACCGCAGAGACGCGCGACGTCCTGACCTGGCCACCCCAAGGCGCCGGACGCCTGGCCGGAAGGCAGGCGTCCGATGTCCTTCGCGTGGCACGAAATCCACGACCACCTCATGCAATCCTCTTCCACTCTCGGCTTCCAGCGCAGCTTCGATGCGCTCCGGCGGGCGCAGGGATCCATCGCCCGGTTTCCGGACCGGGCGGCGCTTCTCGAAGCCTTGCACCGCGGTCCCGACAGCCCGGCCGGCAAGAACCGGATCCTCAGGGCGCTGATCACAGCGGCGCAGGACGACGATGGCGCGTCCGATTGCGCCGCGACGTTGCTGATGCTGGCGCTCTGGCCCGGACTGGACGCGATCCGGCGTCGCGCGGTGGCGCGCAGGATCGCGCCCGTCGATGAGATCGTGTCCGACATTCTCGCGCGGACGACCGTGGCCATTCGCTGCCTCGATCCGGACCGCGTCACCTCGATCGCCGCCACGGTCCTGCGGAACGTCGAGCGCGACATTATCCGAGCGCGAAAGCGCGACGCGGAACGAGAAGGCGTCGCCACCGGGATCGATCCCGATGCGATCCCCGATCTGGATGGACAGCCTGAACGAGCGCTGCATCGCGCGCGGCTCGTCGACGACATGCGGCAGTTCATCGGTCGCGACGCGGATCTCGTCAGCCATGTCGCCGTCGAGGGTTTCTCGCAGGCCGAGACGGCGGACCGGCTGGGCCTGACCGAAGCCGCCGCCCGCAAGCGCTACCAGCGCGCCACGCGCAGGCTCCGCGAACGCCTCCACGAAATCGTCTGACCCGATGTCCCGATCCGGCGCGCCGGATGGCTTTTCCCCAGTGACCGGCAAGCACGCCGCCGAACAGCACGAATAAGGATGGACCATGCAGGAACGACACCCAGTCCCCGCAGCCGAGATGGTCAGGATCCCGGGCCTCTATCGGCGCTGGGAACTGCCCGAGGTTCTGAAGAACCACCAGGCCTACCGGATCGAGGACGCCGGCGCGCATCAGGACGGCACGCCGCTCCTTGCGGTCTATGCCGCCTGTGACGGCGATGAACCGGCCGATCCGGCCGCCTCCGCGCCGGTCGCCGGTCTCCGTACCCGCCCGGTCGGGCCGATTTCCCGGCAGGCCGCCTAGCGGTTGGCGGCGGAGATCATGTTCATGGGCAACACCCCCTTCATCACCGTCCGCGCCAGCCGCCCCCTGACCGAGATCGAATTCTGTGCATGGGTGGCGCAGGCAGCGCCCGGCGACCGGCTCGAATACCATCGCGGTTTCCTCGTGCTCGACACTTTCCCGATGCTCGGCCGCCTCGCGGACCGCGAGCGGGAGGAGCTGTCGCGGCTCGGATCGCGGGCCTTCTGGGCCGCCGAGCAGGGCCTCGTCCACCTCGTGCAGGAGCGC
The DNA here is from genome assembly GCA_030425945.1 of Alphaproteobacteria bacterium. Lineage (GTDB taxonomy): Bacteria > Pseudomonadota > Alphaproteobacteria > Rhodobacterales > Rhodobacteraceae > Dinoroseobacter. Next base: position 8,581 of record JAUHZL010000011.1, read on the forward strand.
GTGGGCCCCGACCGCTTTGCCTACATCGCCGTCGCGCGCCCGAAGCCGAAGGCCGCCGCCGCCTCGCTGTCGGCGCTGCTGCTCGAGGAGCAGGCGGCGTGACTTCCCCCATCCAGACCCCATTCGCCGATCACGGAGACCCGTTCATGCCCTGGCCGAACAACAGCCCCACGCCCGACGACCTCCCGGGCATCCCCGACGCCGAACTCGCGCAGTTTCCCGTTGAACTGCTCGCCATCCTTCAGCGCGAGACCGAGGAGGCGCTGAAGCGTACCAAGGCGGCGAAGGCCCGGCTCGATGCGGCGCTGACCGTCCGCTACGCCACCCGCGCCGCCGAGGAACGGCAGGCCCGGGGGAAGGATACCGGCACGGTCCGCTTCGATGACGGCGATTTCACCGTGGTGGCCGATCTGCCGAAGCGGGTGGATTGGGATCAGGACCGCCTCGGCGAGATCGTCGAGCGCATCCGGACCTCGGGCGACGACCCCGCCCAGTATGTCGACATCGCCATCAAAGTGCCGGAGCGCAAATACGCCGCCTTGCCCGACAACATCCGGGCGGTGTTCGAACCCGCGCGGACCGTGCGCACCGGCGCGCTGAAGGTCGAGCTTCTGCGGCAGGGAGGCGCCGCATGAGCCTCCGGATCGTCACCGCCGACGAGCGGCTGCGCGAGGCGCAGGGCAAGACCACCATTGCGCTGTTCGGCCCGAGCGGCGCCGGCAAGACCACGCTCCTGAAGACGCTGCCGGCCGAGGAAACCGTCTGCCTCGATCTAGAGGCCGGGCTGAAGTCGGTGCAGGACTGGCGCGGCGATAGCCTGCCGATCCGCCGCTTCGCCGACGCCGTGGACATCGCCTGCCTGATCGGCGGCGCGAACCCGGCGGCCCAGCCCGACGAGCATTTCTCGGAGGCGCACCATGCGCATCTGCGCGGGCAGCACCCGGAACTCGCCGCGCGGCTCGACGCCAAGCGCATCGTCTTCGTCGACAGCATCACGGACCTCACGCGGCAGGCGATGGCCTGGGCCAAAACCCGGCCCGAGGCGATGTCGGAACGGACAGGCAAGCCGGACACCCGCGGCGCCTACGGGCTGCTCGCCCGCGAGGTGATCGGGCTTCTGAAGCACCTCCAACACGCGCCGGGCCGGACGGTGATCTTCGTCGGCATCCTCGAGCGGATCACCGACGAGATGAACCGGACCATCTGGCAGCCGCAGATGGAGGGCGGCAAGGCCGCGCGCGAGCTGCCGGGCATCGTCGACCAGGTGATGACCCTCGGCCTCTTCAGCACCGAGACCGGACCCGACGGCGCGACCGCCTGGCGGCACGATCCCGAGAAGGGCGAGACGCGCCGTCTCGTCTGCCGCTCCGGCAATCCCTGGGGCCTGCCCGCGAAGGACCGCTCGGGGCGCCTCGACCTGACCGAGCCGGCCGATCTCGGCGCGCTCCTCTCCAAGATCAACCACGCACCGAAAGGATGAACGAGATGACCTTCGACATGAACGATGTGGCGCCGCAGCAGTCCGGCGACCTGATCCCCGACGGCACCTTCGCCAAGGTGACCATGTCCATCCGCAAGGGCGGCACGGACGGGGCGAGCGACGTGGATCGCGGGCTCCTGAAGCCCTCGAACCAGCCCGGCAGCGACGTGCTGATGCTCGACGCCGAGTTCACGGTGGCCGAGGGACCGCACGCCCGGCGCAAGTTCTGGCAGAACTTCACGGTGCAGGGCGGCAAGCTCGACGAACAGGGCCAGTCTATCGGCTGGAAGATCTCCAAGAGCCAGTTCCGCGCCATGATCGACAGCGCGCTGGGCCTGAACCCCGAGGACATGAGCGAGGCGGCCAAGGCGAAGCGCGTTCTGCGTGGGCTCGCCGATCTCGACGGGATCACCTTCGTCGCGAAGATCCAGATCGAGCCGAACCGCAACCCCGCCTATAAGGACGCCAACAAGCTCGACCATGTCGTGCTGCCCACCGCGCCCGAGTGGCAGAAGGTGATGGCCGGCGAGACGGTGCCGGCGCAGCCCTCGAACAAGCCCCGGCCGGCCGACGCCCCCGCGCAGCCCGCAACCCCCGCCTGGGGCCAGCCACAGCCCGCCGCCTTGTCAGCTGCGCCCGCGTGGTCGTCGCCCGCCGCCCAGACCGCCAGCCAGCCTGCCGCCGAGCCCGCCGCGCCGAAGACTGCTGGCGGTCCGGCCTGGCTCAATCCGTGAGCCCGGACGAATGGCAGGCGCATGTCACCACGGAGGCGGCCCTTGCGATGGGGCGTTGGCTCGAGGCGCGGGGGCGGCTCGATCGCCCCATCGCAAGCCTCACCCGGCGCGATCTGGAATGCATGGCCTCGAACGCCATCAGCCAATTCATCGTGCTGGCCTCCGAGCGCCGCACCGCCGCGCCGGACGAGGAGGAGCGAAGCGCGCTCGACCTCCTGCTCATGGGCTGACCCGCGCCGAGCTCGGCCGCCGCGTGCCCTGCGCGCTCTGCGGCCGGGAGGCCCGGGGCTTCGGCTACTGCCACGACCTGCGCTGGGACCGCCATCCCCATCACCGCCTCTGCTCGATGGCCTGCCTCACGGCGGGTTCGGCCAACGCCAAGAGGAACCACGGCATGATCGACAAGACCGACATGGAAACCCGCGCGATCCGCGAAGCGCGCCGCGAGCTGGCCGAAGCGCTGACGGAGATGGGGCTGATGGCGCCCTTCTTCGACAGACCGGCCGAGGACATCGACCGCCTGATCGAGGCCTGCGTCGACGGATTTCAGGCGTCGATGCAGCGCCAGTCCGACGCCGGCGACGTGCCGTTCTGAGGGGGTGCTGATGCTGGTCGACCTCAACCACCGCTCGGGCTTCGTCTATGGCCGCGCCGCGGATGCCCCGCCGCCGCTCGGCGCCCGGATCAACACGCTGCTCGACAACGCTCTCGTAGCGGAGCGTGCAGGTCAGCGGCCCCGCGACTATCTCGGCGCCAGCCGGATCGGCGAGCCCTGCGCGCGCCGCCTCGTCTTCGAGGTGACCCACACCCCGCCCGATCCCGGCAAGGAGATCGAGGGGCGGAGCCTGCGCATCTTCGCCGCCGGCCATGTCTTCGAGGATCTCGCCATCCGCTGGCTGCGGCTCGCCGGGTTCGACCTGCGGACCCAGACCCGCGAGGGCGGCCAGTTCGGCTTCGAGACCGCGGGCGGTCGCATCCGCGGCCATGTCGACGGGGTGATCGTCGGCGGCCCCGACGTGGGCCTCGCCTGGCCGGCGCTCTGGGAGCACAAGGCGCTGAAGGCCTCCTCCTGGTCGGACACGGCGAAGAAGGGCGTCCGGCTCTCCAAGCCCGTCTATTTCGGGCAGATGCAGATCTACATGGCCTATATGGGCCTCGGCTCGGCGCTCTTCACCGCGCTGAACAAGGACAGCTGCGAACTCTACCACGAGCACGTCCCCTTCGATCCGGTGACCGCGCAGGAACTGTCCGACAAGGCGGTGGCCGTGCTGCGCGCCGCGGATGCGGGCGAGCTGCTGCCGCGGATCGCGACGAACCCCGATTTCTACCTCTGCCGGTTCTGCCCGTTCTCGGCGCGTTGCTGGGAGGACCGGGCATGACCGTCACGCTTTCCGACATGCAGAGCCGCGCCATCGCGGCGATCCGCGACTGGTACGAGACCCGCCGCCACGAGCAGCAGGTGTTCCGGGTGTTCGGCTATGCCGGCACCGGCAAGACCACGACCACCGCGCAGGCGATCGAGGCGCTGGGGTTGGCGCCGATGACCCCCGGCGCCCCAGGCGGCGTGCTCTTCGGCGCGTTCACCGGGAAGGCCGCGCTCGTCATGACGCGCAAGGGAACGCCCGCGCAGACCATCCACAGCCTGATCTACCGCGTCTCCGAGGCGACGCCGGAAGAGATCGAGCGGGTGACCGAGGATCTGGCGGCGCTCCGGCGCGACCTGCCGCGCATGGGGCCGGCCGAGCGCGATTTCGCAATGACGCGGATCGCACAGCTCGAGATGCGGCTCGAGGACATCCACCAGCCCAAGTTCCTGATCAACGAGCAGTCGATCCTGCGCGACGCGGACCTCCTCGTCCTCGACGAGGTGTCGATGGTGGGCGAGGACCTGGGGCGCGACCTTCTGGCATTCGGCAAGCCCATCCTCGTGCTGGGCGATCCGGGCCAGCTGCCGCCGGTGAAGGGCGCCGGCTTCTTCACCGAGGCCGCGCCGGACGTGATGCTGACCGAGGTGCACCGGCAGGCCGAGGACAGCGCCATCCTGCGGCTCGCGACGCTGGCGCGGCAGGGCGCGCCGATCCCCATGGGCGCGCATGACGACCATGTCTGGAAGATGTCGCGCCACGAGGTCGGCCCGGCGCAGATGCTGCGCGGCGGTCAGGTGCTCTGCGGCACCAACGCGACGCGGCGCTGGCTGAACACCGCCATGAAGCGAGCCGCCGGGTTCGAGGCTGACTATCCGACAGGCCACGGCGAGAAGATCATCTGCCTGAAGAACCGTCACGATCTCGGGCTGATCAACGGCGTGTTCCTGACGCTCAGCGACGTGCGCCAGGACCCCGACGACGCCTTCGCCTTCAGCGCCATGGTCGAGACCGAGGACGGCGAGAGCATCGCCGGGCGGCAGAGCTTCTGGCGCGGCGAATACGCCGACCATATCGCCTACGACCCCGAGCGCCGGCGCCGCGAATGGCAGATCAAGCGCGGCCTGATCGAGAGCAGCTGGGGCTACGCCATCACCTGCCACAAGGCGCAGGGCTCGCAATGGGAGAACGTGGTCGTCTTCGACGATGGCTTCGGTCGCTCGGCGGCCGACAGGAACCGCTGGCTCTACACCGCGATCACGCGGGCCGAGCGGGGGCTGGTGATCCTTGCTTGACCTCAATGACGCCCTCCCGTCCATCACAGACGCGCCGCGCTACGATCTCGACCTGATCGTCGAGCGTCTGCGCGAGACGGCCGCGCACTGGGTGCCCGACCTCTTTCCCCGCGGCCGCCGCGCCGGCGACGAGTGGCGGCTCGCCAATATCCGGGGCGACGCGCCCCGCAACACCGGCTCTTGCGTCATCGCGCTGCGCGGCGCGCATGCGGGCGACTGGATCGACTTTGACGGCAACCATGGCGGCGGGCCGATCAGCGCGATCGAGGAGGCGACCGGGCTCGATGGCCGCGCCCTGATCACGCGCGCGGCCGAGATCGCCGGCGTCACGCCCGGCGCGCCCGAGCGGCGGGCGCCAGTGACACCGCCGGCCCCGAAGCGCGACGCCACCCTTGAGATCGCGCATATCCTGTCGTCGGCGCAGCCGATCGCGGGCACGCCCGCCGCGGATTACCTCGCTGGCCGCGGTCTGGATGTCCCCGCCGACGCCGATCTGCTCTTCCACCCCGACCTGGCGCATTACGAGACGAAGGCGGGCTATCCGGCCCTCGTGGGCCAGGTGCGCGACCGCAACGGCGACGTCATCGGGCTGCATCGGACGTGGCTCGCGGCAGACCCCGACGGCAGCACCCGCAAGGCGCCGCTCGAGAAGGCGAAGAAGATGCTCGGCCGCGTGGCCGGCGGCGCCGTGCGGCTCGCTCCCATCGGCGACGGCGACAGGCTGGCGCTCTCGGAAGGCATCGAGACCGGCCTCGCGGCCATGACTGCCTGTCCCGATCTGCCGGTCTGGGCCACGCTCTCGACCTCCGGCCTCGAACAGGTCGAGCTGCCGCCGGCCGCCACGCGCATCGTGATCCTCGCCGACAACGACGCCTCGGGCGCCGGCCTGCGCGCCGCGGATGCCGCCGCGCGTCGGCTGCGCGCGCAGGGGCGCGACGTCGCCATCGCCGTGCCGCCCGAGGAAGGCCACGACTTCAATGACCTGCTGCTGAGCGACAGCCCCGCGGCCGTGGCGCGGGTGATCGCCGCGGCGGAGTCGGTCGTCGAGGCCGAGACGGTGATGCAGATCGGGCAGCACCGCCCGCTCAACTATCAGGGCTCGGGCGAGACGGTCCCGACGCTGCGCGCAGACGAGGGCGATCTGGCGCGCGCGAACGAGCAGGTCTGGAGCCTGCTCATGGCCTCGAACCGCTGCCCCTGGCTTTTTCGCCTGGCAGGCCAGCCCACATGGGTCGTGCCAGACGACGAGGGCCGGCCCGTCGCCACCGCGCTCAACGAGGAGAAGCTCCGCCACATGCTGGCGCGGCTCGCCCGCTGGGTGCGCGTCAACGCCAAGGGCGAGCCCATCCCCGCGCCGCCGCCCTTGCCCGTGGTCAAGTCGGTCCTCGCCACGCCCGATCCCGCGCTGCCCGTGCTGACCGGCATCGTGAACACGCCGGTCTTCGGCCGGAACGGTACGCTGCTCACCACGCCCGGCTACCATCCCGACGCGCGGCTCCTCTACGTCCCGGCGCCGGGCTTCGCCGTTCCGGACATTCCCGCCAAACCCACAACGGCCGAGATCGCGGCGGCGCGCACGATGATCTGCGACGACCTGCTCGGGGACTTCCCCTTCACCGGCGACGCCGAGCGCTCCCATGTCGTGGCGCTCCTCCTGCTCGGCTTCCTGCGCGGCATGATAGACGGACCGACGCCGCTGCACCTGATCGAGAAGCCTGCGCCCGGAACCGGCGCGACGCTGATGGTCGACGCGATCACGGGCATCCTGACCGGCGCGGGCGCCAGCGTCATGACCGAGGGGCGCGACGACGAGGAATGGCGCAAGCGCGTGACCGCGAAGCTCCGCCAGATCCCTTCCATCGTGCTGATCGACAACCTGCGCGCCACGCTCGACAGCTCGGCCCTCGCCGCCGCGCTCACCGCGCCCTTCTGGGAGGACCGCATCCTCGGCCATTCGGAGATGGCGCGGCTGCCGATCCGCTGCCTCTGGATCGCCACCGGCAACAACCCGGAGTTCTCGAACGAGTTGGCCCGGCGGCTGGTGCGCATCCGGCTCGATCCGCATACCGACCGCCCCTGGCAGCGCTCCGACTTCCGCCACCCCGACCTGATGAGCTGGGTGCGCGCCAACCGGGCGCGGCTGGTCGCGGCTTGCCTGACGCTCTGCCAGGCGTGGATCACCGCCGGCCGGCCGCGCGGCGGGCGCAGCATCGGCTCCTTCGAGAACTGGGCGCATGTGCTCGGCGGCGTGCTCGAGGTGGCGGGCATCCCCGGCTTCCTCGGCAATCTCGAGGAGATGATGGAGTCCTCCGACAGCGAGGGCGCCGCCTGGAACGCCTTCATCGGCGCCTGGTGGGACAGGTTCGGCACCGCCGAGGTCACCGCCGCCGAGGTCTACGACATCGCGCTTTTCTGCGATCCGCCGCCGCCGATGAGCGGCGCCAACGAGCAGGCCCGCAAGACCAGCTTCGGGATGTCGATCGGGCGCATGCGGGACCGGGTGTTCCGGCTCGGCGATCTCCGCGTCCGGCTCGTGAAGGCCGGCACGTACCGACGCGCCACGAAGTGGCAGCTGAAGGTGACCGAGGAGGAAAAGGCGTCGGGAGCGGCCCGCCGCAGCGCCGATCCGTGTGAGCCTCGGGCCGGTGGTGTGAACCTCGAAAGCGAAGGCTCACACGCGCAAGTCCCTGATGCCAAACCGAAATGTGAACCTTGTGAGCCTTGTGAACCTTTTTCCACCCTTACGCGTGCGTGCGCGCGCGTGCGCACGAAAGGAGATGCCGGAAAAGGTTCACAACCCTCACAAGGCTCACAAAGCGACGTCGTTTCAACGGGTTGCGGGTGTGAGCCTCCGTGTGAGCCTCGCGCGACAGGCTCACAGGCCTCACCGCGCCCGGATTGGCTGCGGGAGCTCGACCCATGAGCCCCGCGCGCCGCCCCCATCCCTCCATCGAGCAGCAGACAGGAAAGGAGCCCCCGATGGCCCATGCATCTCTCACCCCGTCGCCCGCGATCGCGCCTTTGGGCGGCACGCCGGTCCTTCTCGCCCTCGACCTCGGGACGACCACCGGCTGGGCGCTCCGCGCCGCGGACGAGCTGATTACCAGTGGCACGGTCTCGTTCCGGCCGAGCCGCTACGACGGCGGCGGCATGCGCTATGTCCGCTTCCACGCCTGGCTGGAGCGGCTGGCTGCGGATGCCGGGCCCATCGGCGCGATCCACTTCGAGGAGGTGCGCCGGCATGTCGGAACGGACGCGGCCCATGTCTTCGGCGGCCTGCTCGCGACCCTGACCGCATGGGCCGAGATGGCCGGCGTGCCCTATCAGGGCGTCCCGGTGGGCACGATCAAGCGCCACGCAACCGGCAAGGGGAACGCGCCGAAGGAGGCGATGATCGCGGCGGCCCGCGCCCGGGGCTTCAGCCCCGCGGATGACAACGAGGCTGACGCCATCGCCATACTGTTCTGGGCCATCGAGACGGCAGGAGGCGTGGCATGAGCAGGATGCGCTACACGCCCAAGGGCTACGGCGGCCGCCGCCGAGATCCCGAGCAGGTCAAGCGCGAGGGCTGGCACGAACAGCGGATGCTCGCGGTCTCGCTTGACGACCAGCGCCTCACCTGGCCGGAGCGGGAGTTGATCCGTCAACTCGGCGATAAGCTCTACGGCAAGCCGCCCGCGGTCCGGGAGGTGCGCCATGACTGAATGAACCACCGCGCAGGTGCAGGACCGCCTAGAACTCGCCGCCGACGTCTTCGCGCAGATGCCCGCCGTGAAGCCGCAGGGCTACTTCAATGCATGGCCCGAGTACTTCCACAGCTTCGCCGATCAGGTCGGCCAGGAGCCGCAGATGCGCCGCCCCCGGCCAAGCCCGCGCCAGATCACGGAGGCCGAGGAGGCAATGCTCTGGCTGCGCTGGCTCGAGAAGGACGATGCTCGCCTCCTCTGGCTGCGCGCCAACCGCACGCCGTGGAAGCCCATCTGCTGGGAGCTGGGCATCAGCCGGGCAACGGCGAACCGGCGTTGGCAGTACGGCATCGCGATCATCGTGTGGCGGCTCAACGGTCGCACCCCATCGCAAAAGCGATCGATCAGCTCTGTGGTGGCTGCGGCCAGAGGACACACAGCATCTTGAGCGCGACGGTGCATCTCTATATCCATGTGACATCATGGTCTTGAAGCTGGATGCCGACAAAGCGCTCATATTCCGCATCACGCACATATCCAATGTGCCGTGGATACTTGCTAATGGCCTGCATTGTCGTTCGTCGGGAGTTGTCGATCCGGATTTCACGAGGATCGGTAACGCCAGCTTAATCGATAAGCGCGAGCATTTCCCTGTGCCCATCGATCCAAATGGTGCGCTGTCGGATTATGTGCCGTTTTACTTCACGCCCAAGTCCATCATGCTGTTCAACATCGTGACTGGATATCAAGACACGCCGATGGTGCCGCGGTCCGAGATTGTGACGATCATCGCCCGGCTTCGCCGCGTGCGAGAGGCAGGCATCGATGCCATCTTCACTGATCAACATGCGGTCTCCAAAACGGCCAGGTACTTCAGTGACTTGGATGACCTTGCCAACATCGATTGGACCATATTGCGCAACTGCGACTTCAGGCGAGACCCTGATGACCCAGGGAAGACCCTACGCTACCATGCCGAGGCTCTGGTCCATGAATCCTTGCCCTGCGAACAGATAGCTGGCATAAGTTGCCGTAGCGAGAACGAAAAAAGAACACTTGAGCGCTTCGGGAGGGAGGCCGGCATGGAGATCAAGATCGTCGTCCGTCCAGATTGGTTCTTCTGAGATGGTTACGCTGACGAAAGGCAATCTTCTTGAGGCTGATGTTGAAGCTGTTGTGAATACAGTCAACACGGTTGGCATCATGGGCAAGGGTATTGCCCTAATGTTCAAGGAGAAGTTCCCGGAGAACTTCCGGGCCTACGCGCGTGCCTGCGAGGCAAACGAGGTCCGTGTAGGTAAGATGTTCGTCACCGAGAACCACGAGCTCTTTGGTCCTCGTTGGATAATCAACTTTCCCACGAAGACGCATTGGAGGGTCAAGACGAAGATTGAATGGGTCGAAGATGGGCTGCGGGACCTTGTCCGCGTGATCCACGAAAAGAATATCCGCTCAATCGCTATTCCTCCTCTCGGATGTGGAAACGGCGGATTGGATTGGAGCGAAGTCCGTCCACTTATCGTAGCGGCCTTAGAGAATATTGATGGGCTCGAGGCAATTGTTTTCGAGCCGACGGCGAAGTACCAGAACGTCGCGAAACGCTCGGGGGTCGAGAAGCTCACCCCAGCGAGGGCGCTGGTGGCTGAAATGGTAAGACGTTACGGTCTGCTTGGCATCGAGTGCTCAATCTTGGAAGTTCAAAAGCTGGCTTGGTTTATCGAGCGTGGCGTCAAGCGGCTGCAGGTCGAAGACCCACTGAGGTTCGAGTTCCAAGCAGATAAGTATGGACCATATTCGCACAACCTCACCAAGCTACTTGATAGTCTGGATGGGAGCTATCTTCGTTGCGACAAGCGATTGCCGGACGCTGGCCCTTACGATCTGATCTGGTTCAACAAAGCCAAACATGACCGCGTTCAGGCGTTCCTGAACTCAGGGGAGGGCAAGAAGTATGCCGGAGTACTGGAATGGGCTTCCTCTGCGATTGATGGTTTTGAGTCGCCGCTCGGAATGGAGCTCTTGGCGACGGTAGACTGGATGATGCAGAATGATGGAATTGAGCCCACGGTCGATGGTGTGATTGAAGGTCTCAAGAGATGGGCGGGCGGTAAAGAGGCCGGGCGGCGCAAGCTTGAACTCTTCGACAGTCGCCTGGTGTCGATTGCGTTGGCACAACTCAAATCATCTAACGAATTGCCAGCATAGCAGAAAGCGCATGTTCGTCGGCGAAGGCATGTCAAGTACTCGCGACTTGTGAGACAATTTCATGCGAGACACCGCAAGTCGAGACAGATCGTCTTTCAGGCGCTATCCATAAGGATATACTCGGGGTTGTGCGCTCGGGCGAACTGACGCTTATCTCGAGGTGGCCACCGGGGCTGGCTTCCGGGGTCCAGTCGGGGTCCATACCGCCAACCCATTGAATTCAATGGTTCCTTCCTGGCGACTATGTATGCTGGCGGGCGTGGCTCGGCATTTCGCCAGCGACAGGGCCGGATTTTTGGGAAGCCACCCGGAAGCCGGAGCCACCTGCCTCCCGCGCAAACCCGAATGAACGCTGGCCTTCGGACCGGATGCCCCGGACGCCGCTGGACCCCGCCTGGAGTCCGGCGAGGCATCCGGAGTCCGGACTCCGGCCGGCATCCACCTCATCGACGGAAACCACACGCCCATGACGTTGAGCTTCGCCCCCGAGCGGATCGAGACTTGGCCGCTGGCCAAGCTCCAGCCCTACGCGAAGAACGCGAAGGTGCATGGCGCCGACCAGGTCGCGAAGATCGCCGCCAGCATGGCTGAGTTCGGCTGGACCGTGCCGTGCCTCGTCGGCGAGGACGGCGAACTGATCGCGGGCCATGGCCGCGTGCTGGCCGCGACGCAGCTCGGGCTGACCGAAGCGCCAGTGATCGTGCTGGGCCACCTGACCGAGGCGCAGCGGCGGGCGTACCGGATCGCGGACAACAAGCTGACCGAACTCGGCACATGGGACGAGGCGCTGCTCTCGGCGGAACTGAACGACCTGCTGGCCGAAGACTTCGACCTGTTGACCTGCCCCCCGGTCGTCCCTCGTTCATAACGAGAGTCCTTGGGGTTGATAGTCGTCGGTTTCGGGTCGGGCAAGCGCGCCGGGCGCGGAGCCCTCAGATTGCTCAAGCGCCCGGCGCGCTTCT
>JAUHZL010000298.1 GCA_030425945.1 Alphaproteobacteria bacterium
TCGGCGTGTTCGGCCTGGCGTTCTACGAGAACAACACCGACAAGCTGAAGGTCGCCACCATGGGCGGCGTCGCCCCGTCGACCGCCACCATCGCGTCGGGCGAGTACCCGGTGTCGCGTCCGCTGTTTTTCTACATCAAGAAGGCCCACATCGGCGTGATCCCCGGCCTGAAGGAGTACGCGGAGTTCTTCGTCTCGAACGAGATCGCCGGCCCGACCGGCCCGCTCGCCAACTACGGCCTCGTGTCGGACCCGGAACTGTCGGCCACCCAGGCGATGGTTGCCAACGAAGAGACCATGTAAGGATCTGAAGATCCTTGCAGAGGGGAGGGGTCGGCATCGGTCCCTCCCTTTTCCGCCCCGGGGCGAGGTCCATCGCCCCCAAGTTTCTCAGGTGCCGTGATGCCCGTTCTCTGGATCGTCCTCGTCGTTCTCGCCATCGGTCTGGCGGGTTATGTGCTGGGCCGCCAGCGCGCCCTTGCGGGCGTCGGCGGCGACGCCTCGCACCTGCATTCGCTGCCTGCGTATTACGGCTACAACGGCTTGCTGTTCGCGGTGGTGCCCGCGTTCCTCGTCATGCTGGTCTGGCTGCTGGTGCAGCCGGTCTATGTCGAGAACCGCGTCAGCGCCCTGATCCCCGACAGCGCGATCTCGGAAAGCTCGACCCGCTCGCTGGTGATGTCCGACGTGCGCCGCGTGGCGGAAGGCCTCGACGCCGCGGTTGCCAGCGGCGCGATGAGCGGCGACTTTGCCCGTGACCTGCGGACCGACCTGACGGACGTGCGCGCGCGGCTGGGCGAGATCGGCGTGGCGCTCGGCTCGGACGTCTCGCCGGAGGTGCTGATCGCCGCGCAAAGCTACCGCGCGACCTCGGGCACGCTGTCGATGGCGATGACGCTGGTGGTGATCGGCCTCGCTCTGGCCGGTCTCGCGACCGCCTATGTCCGCACCACGCCCGAGTATCGCGCCCGGAACACGGTCGAAGCGATGCTGCTGGCGCTGCTCATGCTGGCCTCGACCATCGCGATCCTGACCACCGTGGGCATCGTCTTCTCGCTGATCTTCGAAACGATCCACTTCTTCCAGAAATACCCGTGGCAGAGCTTCTTCTTCAGCCTGACCTGGCGGCCCAGCTTCGAGGGCGGCTCGGACCTCGGGCTGCTGCCGCTCTTGTGGGGGACGCTCTATATCTCGGTGATCGCGCTGCTGGTCTCGGTGCCGATCGGCCTCTTCGCCGCGATCTACCTGTCGGAATATGCCGGTCCCAAGGTCCGCGCCGCCGCCAAGCCGATGATCGAGATCCTCGCCGGCATCCCGACCATCGTCTACGGCCTCTTCGCCCTGATCACCGTCGGCCCGCTGCTGCGCGACTACTTCGCCGAGCCGCTGGGCCTCGGGACCTCCTCCTCGTCGGTGATGACCGCCGGGATCGTGATGGGCATCATGCTGATCCCGTTCGTCTCGTCGCTGTCAGACGACATCATCAACGCGGTGCCGCAGGCGATGCGGGACGGCTCGCTCGGGCTGGGGGCCACCCAGTCCGAAACGATCCGCCAGGTCATCATCCCGGCGGCCCTGCCCGGCATCGTGGGCGCCATCCTGCTGGCCGCCTCGCGTGCCATCGGCGAGACCATGATCGTGGTGCTGGGGGCAGGGGCCGCGGCCAAGATCGACCTCAATCCGTTCGAGGCGATGACGACCGTGACGGTCAAGATCGTCGGCCAGCTGACCGGTGACACCGACTTCTCGTCGCCCGAAAGTCTCGTCGCCTTCGCGCTCGGCATGACGCTCTTCGTGATCACGCTCGGGCTCAACGTTTTCGCGCTCTACATCGTTCGCAAATACCGGGAGCAGTACGAATGACCGATCTTTCCGCCGCCCCCGGCGCGGCCGGGCGGGCGAAGACCTCCTCGATCCTCGAGGCCGACGCCCGCACCCGCCGCCGCAACGCCGCCGAAGCCCGGTTCAAGCTCTACGGGATGCTGGCCGTCGCCACCGGTGTCCTCGCGCTGATCCTGCTCCTGATCTCCATCCTGTCGAACGGCCTGTCGTCCTTCCGCCAGACCTTCGTCACCTTCGACGTGCCGCTGAGCGCCGAGACGCTCGACCCCAGCGGCAACCGAAATCCCGACGAAATGTCGAAGGTCTCGACCTTCGGCTACAGCCCGCTGATCCTCAACGGACTGAAGGAGGCCCTGAGCGCCCGCGGCATTTCCGTCGAAGAGGTGCCGGACGCGGACCTCGCCAACATGATCAGCCGCGCCGCCGCGGCGGACCTGCGCGACTTCGTGCTCGCCAACCCGCAGGTCGTGGGCGAGACGCTGTCCTTCGAGTTCCTCGCCAACGGCCGCATCGACGGCTTCTTCAAGGGCCGCGTGACCTACGAGAGCGCCGAGCGCGACAGCAACGTGACCCCCGGGCAGTTGCGCGTGGCCGAGGCGATGGTCGCCGCGGGCCTGATGGAAACCCGGTTCAACTGGGGCTTCATCACCGGGCCGGACGCGTCGGGCCAGCGACCTGAATCGGCGGGTCTCGGCGTCGCGATCCTGGGCTCGTTCTACATGATGCTGGTGGTGCTGGTCCTGACCCTGCCGATCGGCGTCGCCGCCTCGATCTACCTCGAGGAATTCGCCCCGAAGAACCGGTTTACCGACCTGATCGAGGTGAACATTTCCAACCTCGCGGCCGTTCCTTCGATCGTATTCGGCATCCTCGGGCTGGCCGTGTTCATCAATTTCGCCGGGTTGCCGCAATCGGCGCCCATCGTCGGCGGCCTCGTCCTGACGCTGATGACGCTGCCCACCATCATCATCGCCACCCGCGCCTCGCTGAAGTCGGTGCCGCCCTCGATCCGGCAGGCCGCCCTCGGCGTGGGCGCCTCGAAGATGCAGTCGGTGTTCCACCACGTCCTGCCGCTGGCAGCCCCCGGCATCCTGACCGGCACCATCATCGGCCTGGCGCAGGCGCTCGGCGAGACCGCGCCGCTTCTGCTGATCGGCATGGTGGCCTTCGTGCGGGAATACCCCGAGGGGCTGCCGCAGGGCCTGTTCGATCCGGCCTCGGCCCTGCCGGTGCAGGTCTATCAGTGGACCCAGCGCTCGGACCCGGCCTTCGTCGAGCGGGCCTCCGGTGCTATCATCGTGCTGCTGGTGTTCCTCGTGCTGATGAACGCGGTCGCGGTACTGCTGCGTCGCCGCTTCGAGCGCCGCTGGTAAAGGAAGCGATCCCATGAACGACATGCGACTGACGGAGAGAAACGTGACCTCCAGCGAAATCAAGATCTCCGCCCGCCAGGTGGACGTGTTCTACGGCGAGACCCATGCCATCAAGAAGGTGGACGTGGCGATCCCGGACAAGACCGTCACCGCCTTCATCGGCCCGTCGGGCTGCGGCAAGTCCACCTTCCTGCGCTGCCTGAACCGGATGAACGACACCATCGACGGCTGCCGGGTCACCGGGGACATCCTGCTCGACGGCGAGGACATCTACGACAAGCGCGTCGACCCGGTGCAGCTGCGCGCCAAGGTCGGCATGGTGTTCCAGAAGCCGAACCCGTTCCCGAAGTCGATCTACGACAACGTGGCCTACGGTCCGCGCATCCACGGGCTGGCACGCGGGAAGCAGGAACTGGACGAGATCGTCGAGAAGTCGCTGCGCCGCGCCGCGATCTGGGACGAGGTGAAGGACCGCCTGCAGGCGCCCGGCACCGGCCTCTCGGGCGGTCAACAGCAACGGCTGTGCATCGCGCGCGCGGTGGCCACCAGCCCCGAAGTGCTGCTGATGGACGAGCCGTGCTCGGCGCTCGACCCCATCGCCACGGCGCAGGTCGAGGAGCTGATCGACGAGCTGCGCGAGCGCTTCTCGGTCGTCATCGTCACCCACTCGATGCAGCAGGCGGCGCGCGTCAGCCAGAAGACCGCCTTCTTCCACCTCGGCGAACTGGTCGAGTTCGGGGATACCGGACAGATCTTCACCACGCCGAAGGACCCGCGCACCGAAAGTTACATCACCGGACGGATCGGATAACGTCATGAATGACAAGGGCCACATCGCAAGCGCCTTCGACCGCGATCTCGAAGGCATCCAGGCACTGATCATGAAGATGGGCGGTCTGGTCGAGGAGCAGATCACCGACGCCGCGCGCTCGCTCGAGGAGCGGGACGAGGAA
>JAUHZL010000299.1 GCA_030425945.1 Alphaproteobacteria bacterium
GTGCAGCTTGGCGCGCTGACGTTCCGGAAGGCGGACTCGGCCGATGCGCTGGCCATCGCGATCTGCCATGCCCACCACATGCAGAGCGCGGCAAACACCCGGCGCGTGAGGGCCGGCGCATGATCGGCAAGCTGACCGGGCGGATCGACTACAAGGGCCGCGACCACGTGCTGCTCGAGGTCGGCGGTGTCGGCTACGTCGTCCACGTGTCCGAGCGCACGCTGGCGGCCTTGCCCGGCAAGGGCGAGGTCGCGGCGCTCTATACCGACCTTCTGGTGCGCGAGGACCTGTTGCAGCTCTTCGGGTTCCCCAGCCTGCTCGAACGCGAATGGCATCGGCTGCTGACCACGGTGCAGGGGGTCGGGGCCAAGGCGGCCTTGTCGATCCTCTCCACGCTGGGACCCGACGGCGTCGCGCGGGCGATCTCGCTCGGGGACTGGGGATCGGTGAAGGCGGCGCAGGGCGTCGGGCCCAAACTGGCGCAGCGGGTGGTGAACGAGCTGAAGTCGAAAGCGCCCGAGGTCATGGCGCTTGGCGGAACGCTGGCCGAGGCGCTGATCGAAACCGACGCGCCCGGCGCCCCGGCCCCCGGTCCAGCCACGGTGAAACCCGCCCTTGCCGCCCCGTCGGCCGCCGGGGATCAGGCCGCCGCCCTGTCGGCGCTGGTCAACCTCGGCTATGGTCCGGCCGATGCCTCGACCGCGGTGGCGCAGGCGGCGGCGGATGGCGCGGCGGGTGAACCGGCCCTGATCCGCGCCGCGCTGCGCCTGCTGGCCCCGAAGGGATGACGCGATGACCGGTTCCGACCCGACCCTGCGCGCCGAACCGCTGCCGGAAGACCGCGATGCCGCCGACCGCGCGCTGCGCCCGCAGCTTCTGACCGAGTTCATCGGGCAGGCCGAGGCGCGCGCCAACCTCCGGGTCTTCATCGAAAGCGCCCGCCGGCGCGAACAGGCGATGGATCACGTGCTGTTCCACGGTCCGCCGGGCCTCGGCAAGACGACTCTGGCGCAGATCATGGCGCGCGAACTCGGGGTGAACTTCCGCATGACCTCGGGGCCGGTGCTGGCCAAGGCGGGCGACCTCGCGGCGCTCTTGACCAATCTCGAACCGCGCGACGTGCTCTTCATCGACGAGATCCACCGGATGAACACCGCCGTCGAGGAGGTGCTCTATCCCGCGATGGAGGATTTCGAGCTGGACCTTATGATCGGCGAGGGGCCCGCGGCGCGCTCGGTGCGGATCGAGCTTGCGCCATTCACGCTGGTCGGCGCGACCACCCGGCTGGGGCTGCTGACGACACCGCTGCGCGATCGCTTCGGCATCCCGGTCCGGCTGCAATTCTACGAGCGCGCGGAACTGGAGGAAATCGTCGCGCGCGGGGCGCGGCTGCTGGGGTATGACGCCGCCCCCGATGGCGTGGCCGAGATCGCCGCCCGGGCGCGCGGCACGCCGCGGATCGCCGGACGCCTGCTGCGCCGGGTGGTGGACTTCGCGCTGGTCGAGGGCGACGGTCGCCTGACGCGCGCCATTGCAGACATGGCCCTGACCCGGATGGGCGTGGACCGGCTGGGCCTCGACGCGGGCGACCGGCGCTACCTGCGCCTGATCGCCGAGGCCTATGGCGGCGGCCCGGTCGGGATCGAGACGCTGTCGGCGGCGCTGTCCGAGGCCCGCGATGCGCTGGAAGAGGTCGTCGAGCCCTACCTGCTGCAACAGGGCCTGATCCAGCGCACCCCGCGCGGGCGGATGCTGACGCAGAACGCGTGGCGGCACCTCGGGCTGGAGGCCCCGGCCGCACCGGGGCAGGCCAGCCTCTTCGACGAGTGATTTGCGCCCCCTGCCGGTCCGCGCTACCTCCGACCCATGACCGAGACCGCCCTGTCCGCCGACGCCGTTGCCGCGCTCTTCACCCGCTCCGACGGCAGCTATCTCTGCGCCCGCTGGGGCCGCCCGATCGCGCCGGTGGTGTTCGGGGTCGATGACGCCACGCTCGGCACGATGAAGGGCGCTTTGCAGGCGGTCTGCACGCTCGCTGGGGTCGAGCTGGCGGAGACCGACCCGGAGCTCGGCGCGAACCTGATGGTTTTCTTCTTCCGCGACTGGCAGGAACTGGTCGAGACGCCCAATCTCGACCGGCTGGTTCCCGACCTCGGCCCGCTGGTGGCCCGGCTGACCGCGGCGGACGCGAATCAGTACCGCTTCTTCAGGTTCGACGCGGCGGGCGGCATCAAGGCGGCCTTCGTCTTTGTCCGGATGGACGCGGCGATGGCGCAGGTGCCCGCGGCCACCATCGCGCTGGCGCAGGCGGTCCAGACCATCCTGCTGTGGTCCGACACCGCGTTTACCGATCGCAGCGCGCTGGTTGCCGCGCCGACCGGCGACGCCCTGTTGCGCCCCGAGATCGCCGCGGTGATCCGGGCGGCATATGACCCGGTCCTGCCGGTGGCCGCCACCGATCCCAGCCACGCGCTGCGGCTCGCCGCGCGGATGGAGGCGGTGCAATGAGCCTGACCCACAGCTTCGAGGTGCGCGTCTACTACGAGGACACCGACCTCGCCGGTCTCGTCTACTACGCGAATTACCTGAAGTTCATCGAACGCGCCCGCAGCGAGTGGATCCGCGACCTCGGGATCGACCAGCGCGCCCTGAAGGACGACACGGGCCATGTCTTCGCCGTCCGGCGGGTGGAGGCGGACTATCTCTCGCCCGCGCGTTACGACGACGTGCTGACCGTGAAGACCACGCCCGAGCGGCTGACCGGCGCGCGCATGGTCCTGCGCCAGATCGTGCTGCGCGGCGACACCGCGCTCTTTGATTGCCGGGTGACGCTGGCCTATCTCGACGCTGCCGGACGCCCGGCGCGCCTGCCGGGACAACTCAAGGCCGCGTTCGACCCGAAACCGGCCCTCTGACGCCGCGATACAGCGGAATAGCGCCCATGTGACCGGCCCGGCGCTTTCATTTGCGCCGCGCACACCGTATTTTCCGGCCAGAAGGGGGTGCAGGACGCCCCACGGGCACGAGAGCAGACGCATGACACCAGACCTGGCCGTGGCGGCGACAGCCTCCGATTTCTCGATGTGGGCGCTGTTCCTTCAGGCCACGCTGACGGTCAAGCTGGTGATGCTGCTTCTGCTGTTCATGTCGGTCTACGCGTGGGCCATCATCATCCAGAAGGCCCTGAACTACCGCAAGGCGCGGGCCGAGATCGACGCGTTCGAGGCGGATTTCTGGTCGGCCGAGGCGCTCGACGACCTGTCCGAGCACCTGACGGCGCAGAACCGGCTCGATGGCATGGCAGGCATCTTCGTGGCCGGGATGACCGAATGGCGGCGCTCGCAGCGCGACGACGGGGCGATCATCGCCAATGCCACCAGCCGGATCGAACGGGTCATGGACCTCGCCATCGCGCGGCAGGTCGAGGCGCATCAGAAGGGTCTGGGGTTTCTCGCCACGACCGGGTCGACCGCGCCCTTCATCGGCCTGTTCGGGACGGTCTGGGGCATCATGCACGCCTTCCAGCAGATCGCGCTGTCGCAGAACACCAACCTCGCCGTGGTGGCGCCCGGGATCGCCGAGGCGCTGCTCGCCACCGGCCTCGGCCTGCTGGCCGCCATTCCGGCCGTGGCGTCCTACAACCGCCTGTCGTCCGACTCGGACGCCCTGACCGCGCGCTACGAGGCCTTCGCGGACGAGTTCTCGACCCTGCTCTCGCGGCAGCTGGAGGGCTAGGGCATGGGAGCGCAGCTCCAGAAGGCCCAGCGCAGCGGGTCGCGGCGCGGCCGCCCCCGTGCCCGCAGCCAGCCGATGGGCGAAATCAACGTCACCCCCTTCGTGGACGTGATGCTCGTGCTGCTGATCGTCTTCATGGTCGCCGCGCCGCTGCTGACCGTGGGGGTGCCGGTGGAACTGCCGGATACCGCGGCGCAGGCCCTGCCCGACAGCGAGGAAGAACCGCTGGTCGTCACCGTCACGGCCGAGGGCGAGGTGCTGATCCAGACCACGCCGGTCGCCGCCGACGAACTGGTGCCGCGCCTGCGGGCCATCGCGGTCGAGCGGTCGGACAACCGCATCTTCCTGCGCGCCGACGGGGCGATCCCCTACGAGACGGTGATGCAGGTGATGGGGGCGCTGAACGCGGGCGGCTTCCGCAACATCGGCCT
>JAUHZL010000300.1 GCA_030425945.1 Alphaproteobacteria bacterium
TGGAGGCGGGCGAAGCGCCGCTCTCGCAGGGCGCGTTTCAACGGTCATCCGGGCCTTTGCTGCGCGTCCCGCGTTGCGTCGGGTCCGGGGATAACGGGTTTCCCCCTGTTGAACGATCTACAATTAACCCCAGCATTTTCCCGTCCGGGGCACAGTTCTGCCCGAATCCCCCGCGATACCTGTTCCCTGACACGAAACAGTTTGCCGGGGATGGGCAATGGATCGACTGACCGAAATGGAGGCCTTTGCGACCGTGGTGGACCAGGGCGGGTTCACGGACGCGGCCAAGAAGATGGGCATTTCCAAGTCGGCGGTGTCCAAGCACGTCTCGTCGCTGGAAGCCCGCCTGGGCGCCCGCCTGCTGAACCGGACGACGCGCCGGGTCAGCCCGACGGAGATCGGCCTCGCCTATTACGACCGCGCCCGCCGGGTGCTGAACGACGCGGGCGAAGCCGACGCGCTGGTCTCGTCGATGCAGTCTGCGCCCTCGGGCCTGCTGCGCATCTCGGTGGCGACCGACTTCGGGGTGAACCACCTCAGCCCGGTGCTGAGCGGCTTCCTGAAGGAATACCCCGAGATCACCGTGAACATGGTGCTGAACAACCGCTACGTCGAACTGATCTCGGAAGGCTTCGACATGGCCGTGCGGATCGGCGAGCTGGAAGACAGCACGCTGCGCGCCCGCAAGCTGACCGACACCACGAAGCGGATGATCGCCTCGCCGGGGTACCTGGAGCAGTATGGCCGGCCGGAGAAGATCGACGACCTGAACGAGCACAAGCTTCTGCACTACTCGAACCAGGCCGCCGCGAACGTCTGGAAGATCACCGCGCCCTCGGGCGAGAAGCGCCAGGTGCGGACCAGCGGCTGGCTGACGGTGAACGACGGGCAGAGCCTGCTGAACGCCGCGATCTCGGGCCTCGGGATCGCCTATCTGCCGAGCTTCCTCTATGCCGACGCGCTGAAGGCCGGGCAGGTGGTCGAGGCGATGCCGGATCTCCCGGTCGAGCAACTGGGGATCTACGCGGTCTATCCGCCGGGCCGCTTCACCCAGCCCAAGGTCCGGGCCTTCATCGACTTCCTCGTCCGCGAATTCGCCGACAAGGGTCCCGACGTCTGGTAACACGATACCCCGCTCCCTCCCGATGGGGTGCCTCGGATCGCCCGGATGGCTGACTGGCCGTCCGGGCGGTCGCGTTTCAGGCACCTAGTCGGCGGGAGGCAGCGGTTGCGCCTCGACCCGGCGGTTGGCCTGACGGCCCTCCGCGGTGGCGTTCGAGGTCCGGGGGGCAAGATAGCCGATCCCGCGCGCCTCGATCCGGTCGGGTGCGATGCCGTAGCGCTCGGTCAGGCGGCGCGCGACCGCCTCGGCGCGGCGCTGCGACAGGGCGATGTTGCCGTCGAGGCCGCCCGCGTTGTCGGTATGCCCGACCAGAAGCAGGCGGCGGGAGGCATCGGCCCCGAGCCAGGCTGCCAGCTCGGCCAGCGCCGGGAAATCGCGGGCCTCGAGGTCGGCCGCCCCGCTGGCGAAGGCCAACCCGTCGAGCACGGACCTGCCCGACGCCGCGAACCGGGCCTCGAGGCTGTCCGCCAGCACCGGGGGCGGTGCGTCGGCAGCAGGCGTCCGGGTCGACAGCACCGGTCCCGCCGCGCCCTGACCGGCAGGCAGCAGCACGTCCATCTGGATGTAGCCCGCGGCCCCGCCGCGACTGACCAGCACGGTCACCAGGCTGTCGGCGTCGCGAAAGCGGGCATAGCGGTAGTCGCCAAGGTCGACGACCATCGCTGGCGCATCGGCCACGTCCAGCGCGAAGCGGAAATCGAACCCGCCGCAGGCCCGGGTGGCGCAGGCAAAGTCCTGCGCATAGCCCTCGGCCAGCAACTGGTCGCGCATCGAGTCCATCAGTTGCCGCGTCGTCAGGTCGGCCTGCGGCACCTGCCAGACGGTGCGGGTCAGATCGCCGTCGCGGACCTCGGTCGGCAGGGTGCCGTCGGCATAGGGCCCGGTGGGCAGCGTGACGCTGGCCCCTGCGGTGGTGTCCTGCAGCGCGACACGCGCGGCGCGCGGCGGCTCCAAGGCAAGACCCGGCTGCGCCACACCACCCGCCAGCGCCAGCGCGGCGAGAAGGCCGCGTGTCACCTGTGCGCCCCGTGATACTCGGCGTTCGGCTGCATCGCCACGGCCGAGGCCAGCCGGTTCGTCATGTTGAAGAACCCGGTCACGGCGGCAATGTCCCAGATATCGCGATCGCTGAAGCCCGCGTCGCGCAGGGCCTGGCGATCGCTCTCCTCGACCGAGGACGAGGCCGTGGTGAGCTGGAGTGCGAAGCCGACCATCGCCCGCTGCCGCGCGCTGAGCGGGGCCATGCGCCAGTTCATGACCAGCGCCTCGCCCAGCGCCGGGTCGCCGGACAGCTCGCGCACCGCGGCCCCGTGGGCCACCTGACAATACCAGCAGCGGTTCTGCGCGCTGACCACCACCGCGATGATCTCGCGGTCGAGCTTCGACAGCCCGCTCGCGGCCAGCATCAGGTCGTTGTAGAGCGCGGTGAAGGTGTTCAGCTTCTCGATGTCGAAGGCATGCGCGACCAGCACGTTGGGCACGAGGCCCAGCTTCTCGGCGCAGATGTCGAAGTAGCGCTGCGTCTCGGCGGGCAGCGGATCGAGGGGCGGCAGATCGAGTGCCGTCACCTTGGGAAAATCAGTCACGCGGGTCCCGATCGGGTGATTTCAGCCTGTAGTGGTAGTGTCCCACAGGCTGCATCCCGAGGGAAGAATAGAGCGTCCGGGCGGGCAGGTTTTCGCTGAGCGTCAGCGCGGCGAAGTGCTTCGCGCCCTGCGCCCGCGCCCAGACCGCCGCGCCGCGCATCATGTTCTCGGCGCAGCCCTTGCGGCGGAAGCGCGGCAGGACGTGCACGGCATGGGTCATCGCCACGCCATCGTGCAGCGCGACGAAGGCGCAGCCGGCCGGGCTGTCATCGATCCGCCCGAGGATCGTCGTCTTGGGGGCGCGCGCCCGCTCCATCACCGCGCGGCGGGCCGGTCCGATGCCGCCGTCGTCCCAGATATCGGACTGGATCGCGAGGATCGGCCAGACCGGGAAGGCCCGCACGCGCGGCGGGCCGTCGCCCGCCACCGCGTCGATATCGCCGAGCAGGATCACCACCGGGTCCACGACCTCGTAGCCGCGCGCCGCAAGCTGGTCGTCGAGGCCGGGCTGATCGCCCTGGACCTGGAACAGCGGCGGCTGGCCCAGCGTCGCCATCGCGCTTTCGGCGTCGCCGATCTCGGAGCCGGTGACGGGCCGGGTGCAGGAGGCGGCCGAGACGCGCTTGCCGCCCCCCGCGCCCTCGCGCAGCGTGAAGGGGCCGCAGGGATGGAACGCCTGCGCGGGCCAGGTCCGGTCGATGACGTCGAAGAGGGTCATGCGGCGTCGGGGAAGGCAATGCGCAGCGCTGCGACCGCGGCCGCCAGCCGTGCCGCATCGGTGCCCCGCACAACGAGATGGGTGCCGAACACCCCGTCGCGGGAGAACGGGTACGAGCCGAAGGACAGGTCGCCGAAACTTCCCGCGATCCGGCCGAGGTCCGCGGCCACGTCCCCCTCGGGCCGTGACAGGCGGAGGGTTTCCGACAGGACCGGGTCGCCGCCGGTCAGGCGCGGCAGCAATCCCTCGACCATGGCCTGGAAGACCGAGGGCACCCCGGCCATGACATGCACGTTGCCGAGGGTGAACCCGGGCGCGGCCGAGACCGGGTTGTCGATCAGGGTCGCGCCCTCGGGGATGCGGGCCATGCGCAGGCGCGCCTCGTTCAGCGTGCTGCCGGTCTTGGCGTAATGCGCAGCCAGCAGGGCGCGGGCGTCGTCGCGCACGTCGATCGGGGCGCCCATCGCCTCGGCCACGGCATCGGCGGTGATGTCGTCATGGGTCGGGCCGATCCCGCCCGAGGTAAACAGGTGGTCGTGGGCCGCCGCCAGCGCCCGAACGGTCGCAACGATCGTGGCATGCTCGTCCGGGATCACGCGGACCTCGCGCAGGCGGATCCCCTTCTCGGTCAGCTTGCCCGCGAGGTGATGCATGTTGGCGTCGCGGGTCCGTCCCGAGAGGATCTCGTCCCCGATGATCAGGATGG
>JAUHZL010000012.1 GCA_030425945.1 Alphaproteobacteria bacterium
CGCGCGGCCTTGTTGTAGCCGATCGCCAGCTTGCGCTGGATGTACGAGGTCGAGCACTTCCGGTCCTTCAGCACGATCGCGACCGCCTGGTCGTAGAGCGCGTCGTCGCCGTCCGTGTTGCCGCCAAGGCCCAGCACCGCGTCGATGCCGTCCGCCTTCTCGTCGTCCACGCCCTCGACCACGCCCGAGACATAGTCCGGCGGGCCGTAGCTCTTGAGGTAGCTGACGATCTCCTCGACCTCCTCGTCGCTGACGAAGGGCCCGTGCACGCGGTTGATCTTCGCGCCGCCGGCCATGTAGAGCATGTCGCCTTGGCCCAGCAGCTGCTCCGCGCCCTGCTCGCCGAGAATGGTGCGGCTGTCGATCTTCGAGGTGACCTGGAACGAGATCCGGGTCGGGAAGTTGGCCTTGATCGTGCCGGTGATGACATCGACCGAGGGGCGCTGGGTGGCCATGATCAGGTGGATGCCCGAGGCGCGCGCCATCTGCGCGAGGCGCTGGATGCACGCCTCGATCTCCTTGCCCGCGACCATCATCAGGTCGGCCATCTCGTCCACGATCACGACGATGTAGGGCAGCGTCTTCGGTTCGAACTCCTCGGTCTCGAAGACCGGCTCGCCGGTGGCTTCGTCGAAGCCGGTCTGGACGGTCCGGCGGAACATCTCGCCCCGGTCCAGCGTCTCGCGGACGCGGCCGTTGTAGCCCTCGATGTTGCGGACGCCCATCTTGGACATCTTGCGATAGCGGTCCTCCATCTCGCCGACGACCCACTTCAGCGCGACGACGGCCTTCTTGGGATCAGTGACGACGGGCGACAGCAGGTGCGGGATGCCGTCGTAGACGCTGAGTTCCAGCATCTTGGGGTCGATCATGATCAGACGGCACTCTTCGGGCGACAGCTTGTAGAGCAGCGACAGGATCATCGTGTTGATCGCCACCGACTTGCCCGAGCCGGTGGTCCCGGCGATCAGCAGGTGGGGCATCTTGGCGAGGTTCGCGACCACGGGCGCGCCGCCGATGTCCTTGCCGAGGGCCAGCGGCAGACGCATCGTCGAGTCGCCGAAGTCGCGGGTCGACAGGATCTCGCGCAGCACCACGGTTTCGCGGTTCGGGTTCGGCAGTTCGATCCCGATGACCGACCGGCCCGGCACCGTGGAGACCCGCGCCGACAGCGCCGACATCGACCGCGCGATATCGTCCGCGAGGCCGATGACCCGGCTCGCCTTCAGGCCCGGTGCGGGCTCGAGTTCGTACATCGTCACGACCGGGCCGGGGCGGACCGAGACGATCTCGCCCTTCACGCCGTAGTCGTCCAGCACCGATTCGAGCATCCGGGCGTTCTCTTCCAGCGCCTCGTCGGACAGCACGTGGCGCTCGACGGTCGAGGGGTTGCGCAGCAGCGACAGCGGCGGGCTTTCGAAACGCGGGCGCTCCGGCTCGAAGCCGAAGGTCGGCTGCGCCTCGGCCTGCGCCTGCCGCGAGGGTTGCGGCACACGGCGCGGCGGGTGCTGCACCAGCGGCTCGGGGGCCTGGCGCTGTTCGGGTGCCAGCACATAGGTCTCGGGCGGCGCCACCTCGGGCGCGGCGGGACGGCTGCGCACGAAGGCGGGTTCGGGCATCGGCTGCGGGGACGGTGCGGCGCGGCGCGGCTCCACGGCGGGGCCGGGCATCTCGGGCAGTTCGTTGTCGGGGAACAGGGTCACCGGGCGGCTCAGCGCCGGCTCGTGCGGGTGCGTGCCGACCGGCATCTCGAACCGCGCCCGCCGCTCGCGGTCGCGGATCGCGCGGGTGATCCGTTCCTGCACCTGCGCGCCCACGGGGGTCTCGCGCGGCGGCAGGTCCGGGTACTCCGGCTCGACGAGTTCCGGCTCCGGCATGCTGCGCTTGTCGAGCGCTTGCGCCCGCGCCCGCACGCGGGCGAGGAAGCCCGGCTTCTTCTCGGTCTCGGGGGCGGGCGCCGGTGCGGCCGGGGCCCGCATGTCTTGGGCCGCGGGCCGACGGGGCATCACCGCGGGCTCGGGGGCGGGCGGCATCGAGGTGGCGAGCGGCGGCACATCGGTCCAGCCCGAACCGCGTTGCATCGCGGGAACCCCGTCGGGAAAGGCGCTGGCTGCCGGCTGCCGGGCCGCGAACGCCCCGAGGCCGCCGCGCAGGCCCGGTGCTGTCCGCGCGAGGGTGCCGCCGCCGCTGCGGGCCAGCATCATCAGGGCCGAGAACCCGTCCCTGAGGAAGGTCCGCACCCGCGAGGCCTCGTCCGGCGTGCCGCCCAGCACGAGGAACCCGAGCGCCACCAGCAGCACGGCGCTGAGCACCGAGATCAGCTTCAGGCCCGGTTCCAGCCCGAGCGGCAGCGCCTCCAGCGCGACCTTCAGGACCTCGTCGCCGAGGATGCCGCCCAGGCCCGTCTTCGGAGCCCAGTCCGTGCCGGGGGCCAGCGTCGAGGCATAGACCGCCGCGACCGGCAGGATGAGCGGCGCGAACAGCACCCGGCCGAAGAACCGGTCGCCGCCACGATGCAGGACCATGCGCAGGCCCCAGACCCCGAGAAAGACCGGCATCGCCCAGGACGCCTTGCCCATCACCAGCATCAGTGCCCCGGCGACCATCGCGCCGCCCCGGCCGAGCAGGTTCTCGCTGGGGACGTTACTGCTCGAAACCAGTCCGGGACCGTCCGCGACGTGGCTGCCGAGGGCGGCCCCCAGCAGGACGGCCAGCGCCAGCAGCGCCAGCCCGATCAGTTCCTGTCCGCGCCGTTCCAGCGCAGCCTGCATGCCGTCATCCAGCAGAGGGTCCCGAGGCCGGGCGGTCGGATAGGCCATCGTCACGCGCTCCTTGTTGTATCGAGGTCAGCGGCCAGCCGCGTCAGTGCGGGCGCGAGAACGTCGAGCGGCGCCACCAGCGCCACGCGGATATACCCGGCCCCCGGATTGCCGTCGGCGGTGTCCCGGCTGAGATAGGCCCCCGGCAACACCCGCAGCCCGCTGGTGCGCCACAGCTGCAGGGCAGTGGCCTCGCCATCCGCCACCGGCAGCCACAGGAAGAACCCGGCCTGCGGCGGCAGGTAGCCGGGCCGCGCCGGGAACAGCTTGTCCGCCAGCTCGTATTTCGGCGCGTAGAGCGCGCGGTTCGCCTCGACATGCGTCTCGTCGGACCAGGCCCGGGCCGACACGGCCTGAACGGGTCCGGGCAAGGGCGCACCGGCATAGGCGCGCAGCTGCTTCAGCGCCGCGATCGACCGCGGGCCCCCGGCGGCGAAGCCCGACCGCAGGCCGGGCAGGTTCGAGCGCTTGGACAGCGAGTGGAAGATCACCACCCGTTCGGGATCGGCCCCCAGATCCTGCGCCACGCGCAGCATCCCCTCGGGCGCGCTGCCGCGCCAGACCTCGGAATAGCACTCGTCCGCGAAGATCGTGAAATCATGCGCCTCGGCGAGCCGCACCAGCGTTTCCATGTAGGTCCGGTCGGCAACCGCCCCCTGCGGGTTCGACGGCGAGCAGAGATACGCGATGGCGGTGCGGTCCAGCACCTCCTTCGGCAGGCGGGTGTAATCCGGCAGGAACCCCGTCTCGGCCGTGGCGTTGACGAAGACGACCTCGGCATCCACCGCTAGGCCGGCAACGGCATAGACCTGGTAGAACGGGTTCGGCAGCAGGATCACCGGACGCTGCCCCGCTTTCCGCTCCGGGCACAGCGCGACGGCCGCGTTGAACA
The DNA here is from genome assembly GCA_030425945.1 of Alphaproteobacteria bacterium. Taxonomy (GTDB): domain Bacteria; phylum Pseudomonadota; class Alphaproteobacteria; order Rhodobacterales; family Rhodobacteraceae; genus Dinoroseobacter. The sequence goes on from JAUHZL010000012.1 coordinate 3,712, forward strand.
GCCCCTCCCGGGTGCCGTTCAGGGCCATGATCTGCCGCGCCGGATCGACGGACACCCCGAAGCGCCGCCCGATCCAGCCCGCGATCGCCTCCAGCAGCGCCGGGCTGCCCTCGTTCGGCGGGTACTTGCCCCACAGCGCGGCCGTCTCGGCCATCACCTCGGGCACCCAGTCCGGGAACTGGTGCTGTGGTTCGCCGATCGTCATCGCAACCGGCGCGCCACCCGGCGGATGGGCGTCGAAAAGGCTCCGCAGACGCGGAAACGCGTATTCCGGTAGGTTCGAGAACCGCTCGGGTAGGATCATGTCTGCCTCAGGTCCGGGATCTGTCGCCCCGATGTTTGAAACAGACTACCGCGCGCCCCGGCTCAGGTCCAGAAAAACGCGGCGGATTTCGCGGGTCTGAGTCCGCCGCGTCACGCCAGCGCCGCCTCCGCCGCGGCGCCAAGGCGCAGAAGCGCCTCCTCGGTGCCCGGCGCGGCCATCAGCGACAGGCCGGTCGCGGGCACGCCGGTCGGCAGGGTCAGCACGCAGAGGCCCATCAGGTTGCCGATCCGCGTGTTCCGCAGCGTCAGCAGGTTGGCGCGCTTGAAGTAGTCGCCGTCGGTCTCGAGCCGCGCGGCATTCGGCGGCAGGATCGGGCAGGTCGGCACCAGGACGGCATCGTATCCGGCAGTCGCCGCAAGGTAGCCGGACCGCAGGACGCGCAGCCGCCGCCACCCGGCCACGAAATCCGCCGCCGCGACCGCCGCGCCGCCCCGGAACCGTTCGAGGATCTGCGGGAACATCCGCTCGGGCGCGGCTTCGATGGCCTCCTTCCAGGTGCCATAGGCCTCCGGGGCGAAGAGGATCGGCGACAGGGCCATCGCTTCGTCCATCGGGTCATGGCGCAGCCGCTCGATCGTAGCCCCGGCGGCCGCCAGTCGGGCCACGGCGTTCTCGAAGGCCTGCGCGGGCGCGTCCTCGATGTCGTCGAAGGCGGTCGTCTCCAGCACCGCGAGCCGGGCGCCCCGAAGGCTGGTTTCGCGAAGGTCGGCGGCGCGCCCGCCCTCCATCGCCGCCAGCAGGAGCGCGCAGTCCTCGACGGTCCGGCACAGGGGACCCACGGTGTCGAAACTTTCACAGAGCGGCACGACCCCCTCCAGCGACAGCCGCCCGGCGGTGGTCTTCAGGCCGATGAGGTCGTTCCACGCCGACGGGATGCGCACCGAGCCGCCGGTATCCGAGCCGATCCCGGCGGGGGCGAGGCCGAAGGCGACCGAGGTCGCCGCGCCCGACGACGAGCCGCCCGAGACGAGGGCCGGGTCATTCACGTTGGGCGGCGAGGCGGTCACCGGGTTCAGCCCGAGGCCGGAGAAGGCCAGTTCCGTCATGTGGGTCTTGCCGAGACAGACGAGGCCCTGTGCCGTGGCGGCGGCCAGCACGCGGGCATCGCGCTCGGGCACCCGGCCCTGCAGCAGGGCGGTGCCGGCCTCGGTCACGATGCCCGCGGTGTCGAACAGGTCCTTCCACGAGATCGGCACGCCGTCGAGCGGCCCCAGCCGCAACCCGGCCCTGGCCCGGGCGCGGGCAGCCTCGGCCTCGGCCCGGGCGCGGTCGGGCGTCAGGCGGGCATAGATGCGCGCGCCGTGGGGATGCGCGGCACTCGCGTCGAGAAAGGCCTCGGCCAGCTCCACCGGATCCCGCCGTCCCGCCGCGATGTCCCGCCCGAGCTCCGCCGCGCTTGCCGTCTGCCAGTTGTCCATCGCTCGCTCCCCTGCCGGACATTTGGCCGCGACGGTAGCGACGCCCGCGCCGATGGACAATCGCCGCCGCAGGGCCATACTCCGCGCCATGGCAAAGACGCGATCCGAAATGGCCGATGTCCTGATCGTCGGCGGCGGGCTGAACGGCCCTGTTCTGGCCCTGGCCCTGGCGCGGGCCGGCCTGTCGGTGACGGTGGTCGATGCGCTGCCGCTCAAGGCCCTCCGCGCGACCGGGTTCGACGGGCGGGCCTATGCGCTGGCGCTGGCCTCGCAGCGGATGCTCGCCGCGCTGGACTTGTGGGACGCGGTCTCGGGGGACGCGCAGCCGATCAACGGCATCCGCGCCAGCGACGGGCGGGCGGGCGAGGGGGCGTCGCCGTTCTTCCTCGCCTTCGACGCGGCCGAGATCGAGGAAGGCCCGATGGGCTACATGCTCGAGGACCGCTTCCTGCGCCGTGCGCTGCTCGACGCGATGAAGGCAGAGGACCGGATCAGCCATGTCGCGGGCCGCACCGTCACCGCGCAGCAGGTCGACCCGCAAGGCGTGACCGTCACGCTGTCGGATGGCAAGACGCTGCGCGCCCGGCTGCTCGTCGGGGCCGACGGGCGGCGGTCGGGCACGGCCGAGCGGGCCGGGATCACGCGCACCGGCTGGGGCTATGGCCAGACCGCGCTGGTCGCGGCCATCGACCACGCGCTGCCCCACGGCGGCATCGCGCACCAGTTCTTCATGCCGTCGGGGCCGCTGGCCATCCTGCCGCTGCCGGGCAACCGCTCGTCCATCGTCTGGTCCGAGAGCGACGCGCAGGCGCAGGCGATCATGGCCCTCGACGATGCCGGGTTCCTCGACGTGCTGCGCCCGCGCTTCGGCAGCTTCCTCGGTGAGATATCCCTTGCCGGACAACGGTTTACCTATCCCCTGAACCTGACGCTGGCGAACAGCTTCGTGGCCGAGCGGCTGGCGCTGGTGGGCGACGCGGCACATGGCGTGCATCCGATCGCGGGGCAGGGGCTGAACCTCGGTCTGCGCGACGTGGGGGCGCTGGCGGAATGCCTCGTCGAGGCCGCGCGCCGGGGCGAAGACATCGCTTCGCCGCTGGTCCTGGCACGCTACCAGCAATGGCGGCGCTTCGACACCGCAACGCTGGCGGTGGCGACGGATGCCTTCAATAGATTGTTTTCAAACGATAATCCTTTGTTGCGCCTCGGCCGTGACCTCGGCATGGCGGCCGTGGGTGCGGTGCCCGGACTGCGCCGCCGCTTCATCCGCGAGGCGGCCGGGCTGACCGGCGACGTCCCGCGCCTGCTGCAGGGTCAGCCGCTCTAGACGGTATAGAGGGGCGGCCCGTCGAGGAAGGCGCGCGCCGTCTTGAGCGCCCGGTCGCGATAGAGCGCCCATTTCGGGTCGCCGGGCGGATAGCGCGGCACCACCCATCCGGCCGATGCGAAGGCCCGCAGCATCGAGAAGACCGGCAGCAGCGCCGCGGCCTCGGCCGTCAGGGGCCGTACGCTGCGATACCCGCTGACCAGCGCCGCGGCGTAGGCGGGCAGGTCCGGGTCGTCGAGGCTCTGCGCCAGCGCGCAGGCGAGGTCATAGAGCCGGAAGCCGACCCCGCTGTCGTCGAAGTCGATCAGGGTCAGGCCGTCCCCGGTGCGGAAGACGTTCTCCCGCAGGGCGTCGGCATGGATCAGTCCGATGTCGGCGCGGGCCTCATGGGCGGACAGGCAGCGCTCGGCCTCGGCCCGCGCGATCATCAGCAACTCGCACTGGTCCTCGCCGAGGCCGGGCATTTCCCAGCAGCGGCCCCAGGCCGGATCGGGTCCGCACAGCGCGGCGCGGTCCCAGGGCGGGCGGGTGAACTCCGGGCCGAGGTCGAGCCGGTCGGACAAGTCGTGCAGCCGGGCGAGCAGCGCACCAAGTTCCACGTGAAACGTTTGCCGCGCCGCGAGGTCGCCGCCGAGCGGCGTGTCGCCGTCCCCGACCGGAACGCCGTCGATCCAGCCGGTGACCGAGGCGAGCGGCCCCCCCGGCACCCGCCGCAGCAGCGCGCCGTCTTGTGCCGGGACGGGTTGCGGCACGTTCAGCCCGCCCTGCGCCAGCGCTTCCGCCCAGATCAACTCCGAGCGGATCTCCTCCGCGGTCCGGTAGCCCTCGCGGTGCAGCCGCAGCGCCGCCCGCCGTCCGTCCGGCAGGGTCACGGCAAAGACAGCATTCTCGCGGTGGCTGACCAGACGCGGTGCCTCCGTCACGCCCCAGAAGGCAGCGGCGCGGGTCGCGAGGTCGATCATGCCGGCATCCCGGCAAGCACCTCGGCCAGGGTGTCGGCCATCAGGTCGACATGCTCTTCCTGCACCGGCATCGGCGGGCGCATCTTCAGCGTGTTCATGTGGCGTCCGATCCGGTTGATCAGCACGCCACGGGCGCGCATCCCCTCGACCACGGCGGCGGCGAAGGCGGTGGCGGGACGGCCGTCGTCCTCCAGCAGTTCGACGCCGAGGAACAGGCCGACGCCGCGCACCTCGGCGATCTTCGGGTGCGACAGGGCCCGCAGTCGCGCCAGCGCGTGGGCCCCCACGCGGCGGGCGTTCTCCTGCAGGCCGTCCTCCTGAGTGACCCGCAGCGTGGCCATCGCGGCGGCGGCGGAGACGGGATTGCCGCCGAAGGTGTTGAAGTATCCAAAGGCGGTACGGAACGCGTGCATCACGTCCGGCCGGGCGACGACCGCGGCGACCGGATGCCCGTTGGCCATCGGCTTGCCCAGCGTCACCACGTCAGGCACGAGGCCCAGCCAGTCATGACCCCAGAACCGATGCCCGACGCGCCCGAAGCCCGGCTGCACCTCGTCGCAGAGGACCAGTCCCCCGGCTTCGCGGATGACGCGGGCGGTCGCGTCGAAGAAGCCCGGCGCGACGGTCGGCAGGCCCTCGTTGGCGAAGACCGGGCAGAGCATCATGCCCGAGAACCCGAACCCCGCCTGCCGCAACTCGGCAATCGCATGGGCGACGTTGTCGGCAAAGGCCTGCGGCTGCGCCTCCGCCGAGCCGCCCAGCGGGTGGATCGAGTCGGGCGCGGGCACCAGACGGACATGCGGCGGATACCCCCCGATCGGCGGGCGGCGCGTCGAGAGCTGGGCGGTGGCCAGCGTGTTGCCGTGGTAGGTGTTGTCGGTTGCGATGATGCCGGTCGCCCCCGTCACCGCCTGCGCCATCCGCAGGGCGACGTCGTTCGCCTCGGACCCGGTGCAGGTGAAGATGACCTGCGACAGGTCGTGCGACAGCGTTGCGGTCAGCGCCTCGGCATAGTCGAGGATGCCTTCGTGCAGGTAGCGCGTGTGGGTGTTCAGCGTGGCGGCCTGCCGGCCGATGGCCTCGACCACCGCGGGGTGTCCGTGCCCGATGTGCGGGACGTTGTTGTAGCAGTCGAGATACCGCCGCCCCTCGGCATCCCAGAGCCAGACCCCCTCGCCGCGCACGATGTGGACCGGTGTCTCGTAGAAGGTCGGCACGTTCGGGCCGAGCAGGCGCGCGCGCCGCTCCAGCAGGGTCTCGCTCATTCGGTGTCCTCGACCTTGCCGCGCAGCGACTTCACCGCGCCGCGCTGCGTCTTGGCGGCGAGCCGCCGTTTCTGGCTGCCGAGCGTTGGCCGCGTCGGGATGCGCCGTTTCGGGGCGACGAGGGCCTTGCGGATCAGGTCGGTCAGGCGGGCGCGCGCGATGTCGCGGTTGCGGGCCTGGCTGCGGGTCTCGTCCACCTGCAGGATCAGCGCGCCGTCCTGCGTCCAGCGCCGCCCGGCGATCCGGCGGAGCCGGGTCTTCACGGGGCCCGGCAGGTGCGGCGAGCGCTCGGCCTCGAAGCGCAGTTCCACGGCGGTGGCGACCTTGTTGACGTTCTGCCCGCCGGGGCCCGACGCGCGCACGAAGCTTTCGGTCAGTTCCCAGTCCTGTAGGACGATTTCGTCGGTGATGCGCAGCATGGGGCGGCTCGGGGCAGGCGGGCAAATCAGCCCCTTGTAACCCACCCCACCCCGACGAGGACAGTCAGAAGACCAAGCCCCTGCATCGGGGTCACGGTCTCGGCCAGGAGGGCCCAGCCGAGCAGGATGGCCCAGACCGGCTGCAGGTAGGAAACCCCGCCGATCCGGACCGCCTGGTGCCGCCGGATGACCGTGAGGAACAGCACCGCCGGGGCCGCGGTCGAAAACAGCGCCAGCAGCAGGACGGCACTCCACCCCGCGGGGTCGGCGGGGAAGTGCTGCGTTTCGCCGGTCAGGGCGGAGAGGGCCAGCGCGACCACGGTCGCCACGCTGAGCTGGCTCGCCGCCAGCAGGGCCGGGGTGCGCGTGCGGATCGCGCGGGCATAGACCGACCCCGCCGCAAAGGAAAAGGCGACGCCCACCATCAGCGCGCGCCCGATCCAGTCGCCGCTTCCGAGGTCGCCGGAGGTCGCGATCAGCGCCACGCCCAGGAACCCGAGGACAAGACCGACGACGATGCCCCGCGACAACCGCTCGTCGGCGAGGAAGAGCGCCGCGAGGGTCGCGGTAAAGACCGGGGTCAGGGCGTGCAGCATCCCGGCCTCGGCGGCAGGCAGACGGGTGACGGCGAAGGCCGCCATCGCGTTCGGCAGCCAGCCGTTCGTGGTGCCGATCACCAGCGCGTCGCGCAGGCGCAGGTCGGCCAGTTTCTCGGAGGACAGCGCCAGCCACACCAGCACGAGCGCCGGAACCGAGAAGCCGGTGCGCAGCGCCGTCAGCCAGAACGGCGGCAGGCTGGTGCCCGCGAGTTTCAGGAAAACGTATCCGCTGCCCCACATCAGCGAGATCAGCACGACATAGGGCAGGGCAGACTGGCGCATGAACCGGGTTCGGCAACAGGAAAGGGCCGCCCGCCGAAACGGACGACCCTTCCGAGAAAACTAGGAGGTGGGGCCGGTTAGACCAGCGGCCCGACCGAGGGGCATTTCAGCCGAGGGCTGCCTCAGCAGAAAACCTCCCGATCTGTCCCGACACCTCTCTCCAACATCCCTCTAGACACTGGATCACCTCCTTTCGTTGCTGCTGTTAAGACCAAGCCTGCCACAGATTTTGTGTATGTCAAAAGAATTTCTGCAACACTTCGGTAACAGCACAAGAACGGTGTGAAATCAGGACGTCGCCCCCGAAAAGCGCCCGACAAGCAGGCGGAACGGGATCAGCGCGATCAGCGCGAGGCTCAGCTTGACGCCCCAGTCCGCCACCGCCAGCGACACCCAGAGCGGCACGACCGGGCCGAGACCGAGCAGCGGCAGCGCCTCGCCCGCCCAGGTGACATCGTTCGCGGGTTCGATCCAGGTCAGCGCGGCGGAGAAGGCGACGGTGAAGAAGAGCGCGGTATCGACGCTGGACCCGACAAGGGTCGAGACGAGCGGTGCGCGCCACCAGGTCCCGGTCCGCAGACGGTCGAAGATCGCCACGTCCAGAAGCTGCGCGGTCAGGAAGGCCAGCCCCGAGCCAAGCGCGATGCGCCAGGTCACCAGCGGCCCGAACTCGCCCATGATCTGCGTGCCGATCAGCGAGCAGGCGATGCCGACGAGAAAGCCGACGAAGACGACGCGCCGCGCGGCCTGGGCGCCGTAGAGGCGGTTCATCAGGTCGGTGACGAGGAAGGCGAAGGGGTAGGTGAACGCGCCCCAGGTCAGCCATTGGCCGAACAGGAATTGCACGAGGATGTTCGAGGCGACGACGACGGCCGCCATGGCGAGGACGCCAGGCAGAAGAGTGCGGGTCATGCTGTGTTCCGTTTTAGCAAGGTGGTCGGAGACTTGGCCCCCGCCTTGGGGACGCGCCGCCCTAAACCCGCGCCCCGGGTCCCGTCAAGCGGCTCACCGGGCGAGGCGGTATTCGACCAGCTCGGTGGACTGGAAGCTGCGGAAATTGTCGTCCGCGATCATCGTCAGCCGGATCGCCCCGGTGCCGTCGCGCCAGACCGACAGCCCTTCGAGGTTGCCGTGCCGCCCCGCGCTGGTTTCGAGGACGGTCTCCGCGTCGCCGATCGCGGTTCCGGTCAGGGTGAAGCGCCGGACACGGGTGCGAAAGGCGAAGGCCACCAGCGCGCGCTCCAGCAGGTAGAGCTTGCCGTCCGGCCCGATGTCGAGGCCGGTCGGCAGGAACAGGCCCTCCCGCGGGATCGAGAAGGGCTGGTCCCACCCGGACGCGCCGCGCCAGCGCCAGACCGGGAACGGCCGGTCGGTTGCGCCCGAACGCTCGGGCAGGGTGTAGAGCCAGCCGCGCGCGTCGAGGGCGAGGCCCTCCATCCCGGAATTGCCCTGGAAGGCGCGGAAGGCATCGGGGCGTTGCAGCCAAGCTGCCTCGGTCCCGATGCCCGGATAGGTCCAGACCCGGTGATCGCCCTCGAAACTGACGTAGAGCCGTCCGTCGGCCCGGCGCGCCAGTCCCTCGGCGTCGCTGCGGCCCCGGTTCATGCGCTGCCCCTCGGTGTTCCGCAGCCAGTCCCAGCGCTCGGGTGCCAGTCCGGTCGGGGTGCCCGCGGCATCGCGCAGGATACGCCCCTCGACGATCCGGCCCCGGTCCGAGATCGCCACGAACCGGCGGCCGGCATCGTGCAGCGCCAGCCCGGACCAGCCCCCGAAGCCCTCGACCGGCTCGGACCAGTCGAGATCGGCGACCAGCACCGGCTGCGCCTGCGCGGCCATCGCCCACAGGGCGAGGACGAAGGGAAGACAGCGCCGGAACAGGGTCAATTGGCGGCCAGAACCTGTGCACACTGGCCCGGCAGATCGGCCAGGACGTAGTCGCGCGCGCCCGGGGGCGGCGGCGGCGGGGGCGGCGCGTTCGGGTCGCGCGGCGGCGGGTTGAGGTACTCGGTCACCCACCAGTTCAGGGTCTCGTCGCAGCCGTTGCCGCCGTTCGACAACTCGCGCACGGTCGGGCGCTGGGTCTCGCAGGTCCCGCGGGAATCACGCGGACACTTCAGCCGGACATGGAAATGGTAGTTGTGGCCCTGCAGCGGCCGGATCTTCTGCAACCAGTCCTTGTTGCCGGTCTCGGCGTTGCACATCGCGATCTTGACCGGCGGGGTGACAAAGATCCGGTCCACGGCCGGGTCGAGGGCGGCGGCGCGCAGCAGGGCCATGTGCCCGTAGGTGAACGCCTCGGTCACCCGGGTCTGGTCGGCGCTGCGGACGTTGACCGACGAGATCGACTCGCGCTCGGACCGGCTGAGGTCGAGCCGCCGCGCGGGCAGCATCCAGATATCGGCGTCGAGGCCCATCTGGTGGCTGGCGTGGCCGCTGGTCATCGGTCCGCCGCGCGGCTGCGAGATGTCGCCGACATAGATCCCGGCCCAGCCCGCCTCGCGCACGGCGGCCTCGCCCAGCCGCGCAATGAAGGCAATCATCTCCGGGTGGCCCCAGTTCCGGTTCCGGCTGAGGCGCATCGCCTGCCAGGTCGGCCCCGTCTCGGGCAGTTGCACCGCCCCGGCGAGACAGCCCTTGGCATAGGTTCCGATCGCCTGCGGCGCGAGCGGTGCCGCGTCGCGCATCGCCCCGAAGAGCTGGTTCGCGCGGGTCTGCGCCTCGGTGGCCGGGGTGAGGGCCACCAGGATCAGGGCTGCCAGCAGACCCCGGATCATGTCGTGGCCGCCGTGCCGGCCGGCGCGTCGGGCAGGTCGTCGCCGGCCTCGCCGTCGGGGCGGACCCAGATCAGCAGGACGAGGCCGATCCCGAACAGCGCGATCAGCGGCGTGACGCCCAGCTGCTGGCTGCCGGTGACATAGGTGGTGACGCCGATCAGGAACGGGGCGAGGAACGACGTCGCCTTGCCTGCCAGCGCATAAAGGCCGAAGGCCTCGGTCATCCGGGCGCGGTCGCCCTGCCGGACCATCATCGTCCGGCTGGCCGATTGCAGCGCGCCGCCGGCCGCGCCGATGGCGGCCCCGAGGATGTAGAAGCTGATGTCGGGCAGCGAGGACTCAGGGCCGACCGGGATCAGGAAGACGCTGGTGCGGCTGACGAAGACCACCGAGATCGCCACCGCCGTCAGCACGAGGATACAGGCCACGATCACCGGTTTCGGTCCGAACGTGGCATCCGCCCGTCCGCCGAGCCACGCGAAGAGCGCCCCGGTGATGATGGCGAGGATGCCGAAGATGCCGGTATCGACCACGCTCCAGCCGAGGACGCCCGCCGCGTAGATGCCGCCGAAGGTGTACATGCCGTTCAGCGCGTCGCGGTAGAACATGGAGCTGGCGAGATAGGCGAACAGCGACCGCCGCGCGGGCAGGCTGCGCAGGGTCTGGCCGAGGCCGCGCAGGGCCTTCGGCACCGCGCCGCGTGCGGCCCGAACCGGCCTCGGGTCGCGGACCCAGAGGAAGAACGGGATCATGAAGACGATGTACCAGATCGCCGACAGCGGCCCGACGAAGCGGGTTCCCTCGCGTTCGTCCGGGTTCAGGCCGAAGATCGGGTCGAGGCCGATCAGCGTCTTCCCGGTGGTGCCGCTCTCGGCAAGGAACAGCAGCATCACCACCAGCGCCAGCAGCCCGCCGATATAACCGAAGGCCCAGCCGTTGCCGGAGATGCGCCCGATCTCCTCGCGCGTGCCGAGGTCGGGGAGCATCGAGTTGGTGAAGATCGTGGCGAACTCCATCCCGATCAGGCCGATGGCGAAGAACAGCAGCACCGGAATCAGGTTCACGTCCTGCGGATGCGCGATCCAGATGCCCGCGCTGCCGACGACGTACATGAGCGAGAAGATCCAGATCCAGCGCATCCTTGTGCCGCCGGTGTCCGCGATGGCCCCGAGGATCGGGGCGGCGAGCGCGATGACGACGCCTGCGGCGGCGATTCCGAAGCCCCAGATGCTCTGGGCGCGGCTGCCGTCGCCAAGGATCTCGGCGATGTAAGGGCCGAAGATGAAGGTCAGAATCAGCGTGTTGTACGGCTGGCTTGCCCAGTCGAAGAAGAACCAGCCCCAGATCCGGCGTTTCGCACTCGGCATGTCGGTCCCCATCCCCCTCTTGCCCTCGTAATCAACCGGGCTTCCCCCGACCCTGCAAGAAAATTTCCGGGGCGCGGGCGCCGCACGTGGCGGACTGTCCCCATTCTGCCGCGACCGGGCAGACAGGGGTGCTGGGGGGGCCGGGTCAGAGGGCTGGCGGCCAGGGACGCGCCCCTTCGGCGGCGATCCAGGCCTGCACCCAGTCAGGCAGCGGCGGGCTTTCCTCGGGCAGGCCCAGCACCTGCGCCAGGTCGCGGCTGGGCACGATCCCCTTGCGATCGGTCACCGCCATCCGGAGCAGCGCCTGGCTGGTGCAGGTCTCGCCGCGCCACATGCTCTGGACGGCATAGGTGAAGCGGTCGTCCCAGCCGACGATGGTCGAGCGCATCTCGATCCGGTCCCACATCCGCACCCGGGCCCGGTAGCGCACCGAGGCCCCGGCGACGGTTCCGACCCATCCCTTCTCCCGCATCGCCCCGGTGATGCCGAGCCGCACGAAGAGGACGATCCGACCGAGATCGTAGAGGGTCAGCGTGCGGCCGTTGTTCAGCTCCATCCACATGTCGATGTCCCAGGGGAGGCAGATGTGGTGGCTGACATGGGTTTCGCCGACGCGCAGGCGCGGGGCCTTGCGGAAGCGCCAGAGGGCACCGGCCATGCGGATGACGGGATACATGCGGGGGGCTCCGGTTCGGGGTTCCGGGCCTTGGGACCAGCCCGCCGCGCTGCGGTCAAGGGCTACGTCGCGGCAGGGGATTGCGCCTCCGGGGGGCTGTGCTTACGTCTTGGCCAACATTTTCTGACCGGTGATGCCCATGACCTCGCTCCTGCAAATCCTGCTTCTGATCCTCGATGTTGTGTGGTTCATCATGATCGTCCACATCATCATGAGCTGGCTGATCAACTTCCAGGTGCTCAACCTGCGCCAGCCGTTGGTCGCGCAGATCTGGGACGGGCTGAACCGCCTGCTTGAGCCGCTCTACGGCCGTATCCGCAGCATCCTGCCGCCGATGGGCGGGCTGGACCTCGCGCCGCTGATCGCCCTGATCGGGGTCTACGCGCTGCGGATCATTCTCATCAACAACGCCGCCGCCTTCTACTGAGGCGCTGCGGCGCCCGTCGGTATCACGTCGGTGCAACGTCGGTATCGTGTCGGTGTCCGGTCGGTGCGCCGCCGTCTTACGGGGCGGTAAACGGGTCCGGGGCAGACTGGGCCGGTTCCCCGGTCCGTCGCCCTCTTGTCCCCCTGCCCCCACTATGGGATGGTCCGCGAAACACAAGAGCAGCCATATCTGGCGTTGAGGCCCATGTCCGACCCCCAAGAGGTGTTGCACCGCGTCTTCGGATTCGACGCCTTCCGTCCCGGTCAGGAAGAGATCGCGCAGGCGGTGATCTCGGGCGAGAACGTGCTGGCCATCATGCCCACGGGCGGGGGCAAGTCGCTGTGCTACCAACTGCCCGCCCTGTGCCGCGAGGGGGTCACGGTGGTGATCTCGCCGCTGATCGCGCTGATGCGGGACCAGGTGCGCAGCCTGCGAGAGCTGGGGGTGGAGGCGGGGGCGCTGACTTCGGCCAATACCGAGGCGGAAACCGACGCGGTTCTGGACGCCCTGCGCGAGAAGCGGCTCAAGCTGCTCTACCTTGCCCCCGAGCGCCTCGCCTCGGGCGCGGCGGAGGGGTTGCTGCGCCGCTCGGGCGTCAGCCTGATCGCGGTGGACGAGGCGCATTGCGTCAGCCAGTGGGGCCACGACTTCCGCCCCGACTACCTGCGGATCGGTGCGCTGCGGGCGCGGCTGGGCGTGCCGCTGGCGGCCTTTACCGCCACCGCCGATGCCGAGACGCAGGACGAGATCGTCGAGAAGCTGTTCGACGGGACCGCGCCGCGCCGGTTCCTGCGCGGGTTCGACCGGCCCAACATCCACCTGGCGTTCCAGCCCAAGGACCAGCCGCGCCGGCAGATCCTGTCCTTCGCCGCGGCCCGGAAGGGGCAGTCGGGCATCGTCTACTGCGGCACCCGCGCGAAGACCGAGACGCTGGCGCAGGCGCTGGCGCAGGAGGGGCACCCGGCGGTCGCCTACCACGGCGGGATGGAGGCCGAGCCGCGCCGCACCGTCGAGGAGCGCTTCGCCCGCGAGGACGGGCTGATCGTGGTGGCGACGGTCGCCTTCGGGATGGGCGTGGACAAGCCCGATATCCGCTGGGTCGCCCATGCCGACCTGCCGAAGTCGATCGAGGCCTATTACCAGGAGATCGGCCGCGCGGGCCGGGACGGGGCCCCGGCCGAGACGCTGACGCTCTACGGGCCGGACGACATCCGCCTGCGCCGCACCCAGATCGACGAGGGGCTGGCCCCGCCCGAGCGCAAGCAGGCCGATCACGGACGCCTCAACGCGCTGCTGGGCCTGGCCGAGGCGCTGGCCTGCCGCCGCCAGCAGTTGCTCGGCTACTTCGGCGAAACGGCCGAGCCCTGCGGCAACTGCGATCTCTGCGACCGCCCGCCCGAGACGTTCGACGCCACGACCCCGGTCCGCAAGGCACTGTCGGCGGCGCTGCGCACCGGCGAGAGCTTCGGCGCCGGGCACCTGATCGACATCCTGACCGGCACCGCCACCGAGAAGGTGCGCGCGCGCGGTCACGACGGGCTGCCGACCTTCGGCGTCGGCACCGAACTGGACCGGCGGACGTGGCAGGCGCTTTTTCGGCAGATGATGGGGCATGACCTGATGCGCCCCGATCCCACGCGGCACGGCGCGCTGGTGATGACCGAGGCGGCGCGCCCGATCCTGCGCGGCGAGGCGTCGATCCGGCTGCGCAAGGACGTGCTGGCCGCGCCCGACCGCCGCCCGGCGGTCAAGGCGCTGGTGTCGGACGAGGACGCGCCGCTGTTGTCGGCCCTGAAGGCGAAGCGCCGCGCGCTGGCCGAGGCCGCGGGCCTGCCTGCCTACATGGTCTTCCCCGACCGCACCCTGATCGAGATGGCCGAAACGAAGCCCGCGACGCTGGACGACATGGCGCGGGTCAACGGCGTCGGCGCGACCAAGCTGGAGAAATACGGCCAAGCCTTCCTGTCCGTCATTGCCGGGGCCGAGGTGGCCGACATGCACCCGGCCCGGCGGCGGTTGGCCGGGCGGCCCGAGGGCGAGCTTTACGACGCGCTCTGCCGGGTGCAGGCCGACCTGGCCCGGGGCACCGACGGCACCGACAAGCCGGTGACCTGCTCGGCGGCGCAGTTGCGCAAGGTGGCCGAGATGCGGCCCGGCGACCTCGGTGCGCTGGCGCGGCTGCTGGGCGACCGGCGGGCCGAGCGCTTCGGGGATGCGTTCCTCGACGTGCTGCGCGCAGGCTAGCCGGGCGGGGTGGACGGCGCGGCCTGCGCGCCTAGGATATGCGCTGCATTTCACGTTGCCGGAGGTTGCCCCATGCTCACCGTCCTGTCGCCCGCCAAGCGCCTCGACTGGTCCGTGCCGACGCCCGCGGGGGCGACCGAGCCGGCGTTCGGGGCCGAGGCGATGTCGCTGGCGCGGACGGCACGTAACCTGCCGCTGCGGGACCTGAAGGCGCTGATGGCGCTGTCGGATGACCTGGCGCGGCTGAACCGGGACCGGTTCAAGGCCTTCGCCGAGGCGCCGCAGCCGGAGGCGCTGCGCATCGCGGCCTATGCCTTTGCCGGGGACACCTACGTGGGCCTCGACGCGAAGAGCCTGTCGCCCGACGACCTGCGCTGGGCGCAGGACCGGCTGCGCATCCTGTCGGGGCTCTACGGCGTGCTGCGGCCGCTGGACCTGATCCAGCCCTACCGGCTGGAGATGGGCTCGCGGCTGAAGACGCGGCGCGGCGGGACGCTCTATGCCTATTGGGGCGACCGGATCGCGAAGGCGCTCAGGGCGCAGGCCGACGCGCTGGGGACCGGGACGCTGGTGAATTGCGCCTCGGCCGAATACTTCGGCGCGGTGGACCTGAAGGCGCTGGGCCTGCGGGTCATCACGCCGGGCTTCTACGAGGATCGTGACGGCGAGGTGAAGATCGTCAGCTTCTTCGCCAAGAAGGCGCGGGGCGCGATGGCGCGGTTCATCGTCGAGAACCGGCTGACCGATCCGGACGCGCTGGCCGGGTTCGAAACCGGCGGCTACCGGCTGGACCCCGACCGCTCGACCCCCGATGCGCCGGTGTTCGTGCGCCCCTACGAAGAAGCGGGCGCGCGGCTGGCGTCGTAGGCGACCAGCTCGACGGTGTTGCCCTCCGGGTCGGTCAGGAAAAGACCGCGCCAGCCGATCCAGTCGAAATGCTCGATGCGAAACGGGACGCCGGTGGTGGTGAAATGCGCCCGCGCGGCCTCCTGTTCGGCGAACGGCAGCGACAGGGCGAGATGGTGCAGGCTGGACCCGGGACCGGTGGCCGGGCGCGCGTCGTCGCGGAAGAGCGCCAGCACCGTGGTGTGGCCCGCCACGCCGTCTGCAATCCGGAAGAAGACGATCGGGTCGGTGTCGCTGCCGCGCAGGCGGGTCAGGCCGAGGGTCCCACCGTAGAAGGCCGCCATGGCGGGCAGGTCGTGACAGCGGATCGCGACCTCGCCGAGGCCGTGGATGCGGAAGGGGGGCTGTGTCGTCATGCCCTTACGGTGCCGGGTCGGGTCCCGGCGGGCAAGGGGCATGGCGCGCGATGCGGTCGAGGAGGGCGGCCTTGTGCAGCGGCTTCGTCAGCACGTCGTCGACGCCGCTGGCGCGGATGCGGGCGAGATCGGCGTCGAGCGCATGTGCGGTGAGCGCGATGATCGGGACGCGGCTCGCCCCCTCTGCCCGCTCGGCGGCGCGGATCGCGCGGGTGGCGTCCATGCCGTCCATCTCGGGCATCGAGATGTCCATGAAGACGAGATCGGGCCGCAGGTCCTGCCACGCCGCGACGGCGGCGCGGCCATCGCCGACGAAGGTGATGTCGAGCGGCTGGTCCTTCAGCATCTTGCCGAAGACGAGCTGGTTGGTGCGGTTGTCCTCGGCCGCGAGGACCCGCAGGCGGGGCGTTGCGGGCGGCGCCGGGTCCGGGGGAACCGTCGTCGCGGGTGGCGCGTCGGGGGCACGGGCGGCGATCCGCAGTGCATCGAGGCGGCGATGCAGGGCGCGGGGGTCGTAGGGCGGCGCGAGGCGGCCGACGAAGGGCGGATCGGCGACCGGATGGCGGTCCTCCGGGTCGTGCAGGACGACCAGCGGCGCGGCGTCGGCGGCGGCCAGACCGGCCGCGAGGGCCGCGGTCCGCGCCAGCACCCTGCCGGCGGTCAGGATCACGACGGCGGGGGGTGGATCGGCCGTCAGCGCCCGGCGCAGCGCCGAGACCGAGCGGCAGCGGGTGACGCTGCACCCAAGCTCGGCGAGCGCGTCGGACAAGGCCGGATCGACCGGGCGGCGGGTGTCCAGCAGGGCGACGCGGCAGGCGATCGGGGCCGGGCTGCGCGGCACGGCGGCGACCGGCAGCGGCAGGCGCAGGGTGAAGGTCGCGCCCGCGCCGAGGCGGCTGTCCACCGTGATGTCGCCGCCCATCAGCCGGGCGAGCTGGCGGGTGATGGCGAGGCCGAGGCCGGTGCCCTCGAACCGGCGGTTGGTCTGTTCCTCGGCCTGTGCGAATTCGCCGAAGATGTGTTCGAGG